>JBGPAT010000080.1:0-9458 GCA_041480885.1 Anaerolineae bacterium | reverse complement strand
TGAATGATCATCTGGCATATTGTTTCAGGTATGGCGCAATCGGGTCGAAGGCATAGACATTCATGAAGGCGGCTCTCCGGGCACGACAATCAGAGCTGAGGTGGAAGGCTCATCCGCGGTCCTTGGCTATTAGCAACCCTGGAAATACAGCTAAAGCCCAGGCGTACCTGAAGGTGTGGAGGGCCGAGCGCCGGCAATTAGGGCCAACGTGATTTGCAGATACTGGATCGCTCCATACGACTTACGGCAAGCGCACACAAAGAGCAGAAACGCGCAGGATCGGACCCGCGCTGTCTAGCGCCTCACCAGGCTCTTGTATTCGGGATGGCGTCTGAGATAGACGTGTATGAACTCACACGCCGGAACGACTTTGAACGATTTCTCGCGGGCATACTCCAACGCCGCCCCTGCCATGCGGTTGGCGATTCCCTGTCCCTCCAACTCCGGAGGCACCTCCGTGTGATAAAAGATGATTTGATCGCCCCGCATCTCGTATTCCAGCACAGACAGATACTGATCGATCTCGATTTCAAAACGGTGGGCATCCACGTTGTGGACGACGTTCAGCTTTTCTGCATCAATGTTCATGTCCTCGTGTCCTCACAATCACCGCGATCGTCTCCATAATGAACTTCAGCGCCGCAAAGACCGTCGCCTCTGAGGGATCGAGCAGCGGAGCCACCTCCACCACATCCAGTCCGACCAGGGGTAGGCCCTGTAGCGACTTGATCAGCGAGATGACGTCCCGTGAGCTCAAACCCCCTGCGTCCGGGATCCCCGTTCCGGGTGCAAATGCGGGATCGAGACAATCGATGTCCAGCGAGATGTGCACCGCATCGCACTGTGACAGCACTTGACGCACCGCCTCCACCACCACGCCTATCCCTTGCCCCACTATATCTGCGGCCGTGAAAACGTTCAAGCCGCCGTTTTCGATCAGATCGATCTCCTGCGTTTCCCATGACCGCAAACCGACCAGGCATACATCCTCCGGGCGGATTCCGAACTCCAGCGCCCTTCGTAACACGCAAGCGTGCGAAAACTTCGAGCCCGTGAACTCGTCGCACAGATCGGGATGGGCGTCCAGCCACAGTATGCCGAGCCTCTGGTCCATGAACTTGTCGCGCTGTCCTTGGAATACCGGGATCGTGACTGAATGATCGCCGCCCAGCACAATGGGTATGCTGTCGAGACCGGCCACCGTTTGGTGGACGCGTTCGAAGTCGGTGGCGCGATCGTTGATGGGTATGTCACCTAGGTCACAGATGCGGACGTCCTGGAGTCGTGTTCGATCCTCGCTGAATGGTGTCATGTGCCGTGACCAGAAGCGGATCCTCTCTGGGCCCTGACGCGCGCCTGTGCGCGCAGACGCGGCGCCGTCGTACGGAACGCCAATCACCGTGAAGTCGGCCTCCGCTGGCGAAACGTCGGGATCGTGAAGATCTGCCCAAAGGCCGTGCGTGGGTGGTGGATCCATCCAGATTCCTTGCGGAAGGGATTGTATCGCATCTCCATTTGATGCATATTCCAGGACAATTCGCTCAAGGAATATACGCGGAACATGCTGAAGCGGATTTTGAACTGGATCGGTCGCGTGCTTGGTGGCTCGATTGCATTGCTAGTCGTCATAGCGCTCGGCACCCCTCTCGATTTCTGCCCCCTTCCCCGTGGCAAGGGGGCATGGTCGAGCCAACTCCTCGCTTGGCTGCATCCGGCGTCGCCTTCCAGCTGTCAGTACGTCCCTTGCGAACGGGACGGAGTTCTGCTCGCAAGCGCTCGCTCACTCGCCGCATCACGATGCCATTTGTTGCATGTCCTCGGAAGAAGAGTATGCCAATGGTTTTCCAACCGTTGGCATACTCTTCTTTTCCGGCTTCATTCCCCCTTCCCTTTAGGGAAGAGGGCAGCGGGATGGGCGAAAAAACCTCATTCCTGCACCGTGTAGCACAGCCCCGCCATGCCCGGCCCGGTATGGACCGCTAAAACCGGCGACAGTTCGGCGAACAGCGACTCAACAACGTCCACCCTTGCTTCCACCAGGGACTTAAGCTTCTCTGCCTCGCGCAGTGCTCCCGCGTGGACGTATGCCACGCGCGCCTTGCCTCGCCCGATGATGCCCGCGATCATATCCACCATGCGCGCATACGCTTGACCGCGGCTGTGTGCCCTTCCGAGCGGAACGATCTCACCATCTTCCAGGCCGATCAGCGGCTTGATATTCAGCATGCTTCCCAGCAGATTCTGAGCCTTACCGATCCTCCCGCCCAGATAGAGATATCGCAGCGTGTCCGCCGTCTGGATCATGTGCGACAAGGGGATCATCTTCTTCACTGAGGCCGTGATCTCAGCCAGGCTCGTGCCCGCCAGCGCGGCCCGCGCTGCCTGGATCGCCATCCAACCCTGGCTGAGCGCTGCGTTGCGGCTGTCGATCACTTCGACCTGCACCGCTGGCTGACTCTGCTGTAGCATGGACCGGGCCACGCTCGCGGCCTGATACGCGCCGCTGATCTTTGAGCTCATATGGATGCTGATGATTCCGTCAGCACCCTCACGCACCAGCTTCCCGTAGGCCTCAAAATAATCGCCGGGGCCCGGGTTGGCCGTCGTCGGCACGAAATTCGCGGTCACGAGCCAACGCAGGAATTCATCGCGTTGGATCGTCACCAGATCGCGCAAGATCTCCTGGCCGCGATGCATGTAGTAGGCCACTGTCGCAATGTGCAGTGAATTTAGGAGCGACTCCGGCACACTGGCTGTGCTGTCCGTCACTACAGCAACTTTTGGCATTATGTCCCTCACCCTTCGTATCGCGATTATTGTACACCTCTTGATTTCGCGACGGTTGGCGCAGAGGCCGCTTGGCGCTCGTGTCCGCCTTGGGCCGTCATGGCAAAAGGTCGTTGGCACGCCCTTGCTGCAGAATTCTCCTGCCGGCCGCATCGCGGAAAAGAGTTTGGTGTTCTAATGCTCGCAGAATTCGTGTGAACCCGTCAAACTTTCAAAGGAGGCTGAAATGGATTTTGGTTCCATCAACTGGCTGGCCGTTCTGGCGTGCGTCGTCGTGAGCATGATTAGCGGTTCGCTCTGGTACAACCCAAAGACGTTCTTCCCGGCGTGGTGGAAAGGCATTGGCAAAACGGAAAAGGATCAACCGGGTGCGGGAAGCAACATGGCCATGACTTGGGGCTTGACTGTGCTTTCGTCGATTGTCCAGGCCATCGCGATGGCCTTCATGGTCAGTGCGATCGGCGGCCGGATGCCGGGCGGCCCGACGCTGGCTTCCGGTGCCAGCGTCGGATTCATGCTCTGGCTCGGATTCATCGCCCCGACCTATATGGTAAACAAGCTTTTCGCCGGGCACGGTTTAAAGGTATGGGCGATTGAGGTAGGCAACCACCTGCTCAACTTCGTCCTGTTCGGCGCCATCCTCGGCGCCTGGCGCTAAGCCCGTACGCCACATACAATAAACAGCCGCGACGCGTGGCGCTCCGCTCAATCATCCCTAAGGCCGGGCCTAGCCCGGCTTTTTTTGTGGTCAACTCCGGCGCCGGGCATTCGATCGGCGCCTGCTTTGTTTTACAATGCAGGCTTGGAGAAGAAGTGGCCTGTGGAATTCGTGATGCGACCCATTGGGTTGATCCATAGTCCTCTTACCGATCCGCTGCAGACGCCGGTCCAGGCCGCAAGGTCGTCCGCGAGTGGGCAGGTGGAAGTCTATCCGGAGTATGCCGGCGCGCTCGAGGGCCGAGACGAAAGCGCTGGCTCCGGGGAGGGGCTGGAGCTCTATCAGGTCGCAGATCGAGAGTCGTCGTCGGTCCAGCCGCTCTTCTGAGCCAGCAGCGCGGCTTCCACTCGATTGCGAACCTGAAGCTTCTGCAGGATGTTCGTCACGTAGTGTTTGATCGTCTTCTCGGTCAAGAACAGCTTGTCGCCGATTTCCTTGTTGCTCAGACCGGTTGAAAGCAGTTCCAGAATCTCAACTTCGCGTTGGGTCAGTTCGTCGAGGCCCTCCGCGGAACGATGGGCGCGGGCAGCCGGTTTGCTCATCTCCATGAGTAGGCTGGCGGCCAAGGCGGGCGGCACGTAGCTTTCGCCTGCCAGCACGAGGCGGACAATCCTAAGCAGCTCGCGGCCCGCCACACCTTTAAGAACATACGCTCTGGCACCAGCCTTCATGGCCGAGACGAGGTGCTCTTCGGTCTCCGAAACAGTCAGGACAACAATCCTGATGACGGGGAAGACCTCCGCGATCCGGCGCGCTGCTTCCAGGCCGTTGCCGGGCATGTCAATATCTAGCAGCACCACGTCGGGCAACAGGTCGTGCGCCAACTGGATCGCGTTGTCGGCGTTTGATCCCTGCCCGACCACCTCCATGTCCCCTTCACTCCCAATGATCGCCGCGACCCCCTCCCGAAAGAGAGGGTGATCGTCCACGACAACGACTCTAGTTTTCTCGCCCATCCGTCGCTCCTGAAGCCGGCAAGTTCAGGATGGCGCTGACTTTGGTGCCTGCGCCTCGCCGGCTGTCAACCTCGAACGTGCCGCCCAGGCTTTCGACTCTCTCGCGCATCCCCACTAATCCCAGGTGTTCGTCCAGGCCCATGGCTTTGTCTGCCTCAAAACCCGGACCGCTATCGGATATCTGGATGAATATGGCCCTCTCCGAGCCATGTGCGCTCACCTGCTGGCCGACGGCGCCCGCATGCTTGAAGGCGTTGTTCAACGCCTCCTGGACGAGTCGGTAGGCAGTGATCTTGATGGGCAGGGGTACCCGACCGGGTAAATCGTTCAAGACCAGCTTCACGGTGGTGTGCGTGCGCCGCTCGTGGGCGCGGGCGGCATGGGCCAGAGTCTCCGCGGGGCTGAGTCCCGCCAGTTGCGGCAAGCTCAATCCCGACGAAATCGCCCGCAGCTCCGCCAGTGCGCTTTGAAGCGCAGCCTGGATACCGGTCAGCAACTCCAGATTGGATTGTTTTGAGGAGCCAGCCGGCGCCTCCACCTCGCTCCGACCTATTGCGACGTCCATCTGCATCAGCGCCAGACTCAAGTCCTGGGCGGGCCCGTCATGCAGTTCGGCGCCGATTCGCCGCAGCAGGCGTTCGTGCAGGTTGGCGACACTTGCTGCCGCTCTCCGGACGCGCGTATGCAACTCCTGGTTCTGATCCAGGAGGTCCGTCAGGCGCAAGACCTGCCTGTGCAGTTCCTCCTTTTGTCGATCAATGGTGTCGCTGGATCGCTTGGAAAAGACGGCAAGCAGCAGATACATACCCAACATGAATGCCCCCACGATGAGCCAGCTTCTTGTCATCGCTGCGTTAATTTCCGCCTGCAGCGGGTCCAGGTCCTGATAGAACTCGATGATCGCAAAGACGTTGCTGTGGTTGTACAGCCTCACGGGACTGTATGTTTTCACGAGCCTGTCGCTGTATTTCCTGAGGGGCAGCTCGTTGTCATGTTCCGGACGGTCGATCTCCGAGATCACCTCGCCGCGGGCCGCGGCCGCCAGCTCCGCCGAGGTGGGGGCGGGAAGTGCGAGGAGACTTGCGTCCGAGCTGTATAGCATCCGACCACTCATGTCCCTGACCGTAAACGCGTCAATGAGTTTTCCCAGCGGGGTATTCCCGAGCAGGGTACTAAGCTCCTGCATGTGCTGCTGGTCCAGCTGACCTTTTTGGCCGTAGTCCTGGAGCAGGGGAGTGACGTAACTGTCCACTGACAGAGCGGCGGCGGTGCCGTTCTGGCGAATGACCCCAGCCTCGATCTGCTGGCCAACCCAGGTGCTGATGCCGAACAGACCTGCCAGCATGATGAGCAGCGTGGCCAGCATAAAGCGCTGCGCCAGATTCAACCGCCGCAAAGCCCCTTTGATCCGATCAGGCATGTCCCTCCGACAGGATCCCAGTGAACCCTTGAGCGCATTATACACGCCGGGAGGCGTGCTGCCATCCGACTAAAGTCTTAAGCAAGTTGCGACCAAGGTCCCCGGCCACTTGGGCACCAAAGTCCGTTATGCAGAATGCAGGAGACTGCTAACATGGATGCATACAGAAAAAGGAGCATTCAAAATGAACATCAAAAAGATCGCACTTGCAGTAAGCCTCCTCGCCGTTTTCGTGGCAGGAACCGTCGTCTCAGCCGGAGCGTTGACCCCCATGAAGGTTTCGAGCTTCAGCCTTGCGTACGCAGGCGGGCAGATCAAGTCAACTACCCGTGTCCTGACCTCCTCCAATCACCCGGTCGCCGGCGCCAAGGTCCAGGTTTCCTTCGAGAAGGACGGGATTCCCACAATCCTTCGCTCAGGCATGACGAACACCTTCGGGGTTGCGAGAATCTCCGCCGCCGTGCCCGCCGGGCGCTGGATGGTCTGCGTGGAAGAGATCCACAAGATCGGCTACGAGTACAATCCGCTCGTGAACAAGTGCGCCGCCATCCGCGTGCCATAGGCCGCACATCCCCTCAGTTTCTCAAGACCAAGCAGCGCAGGCGAACATCGCCTGCGCTGCTCCTTTATTACACGACACCCTTGGAGCTGGACCGATCAGTTGCCGGGCGCGTGTACGCTGACTCAGGCGGAAAACGGGGCAGGCGCGGTCGCCTGCACGCCCTGCTTGCCTTTTTCATGACGAACAGCACGTGACAAAGGGAAAAGAAAGCCATAGTATGTTCATGACAGACATGCTGGTCCCGCCGGTATCTGGTCGCGGGCCGATCCAAAGGGCCCACGACTTTATGCAGGCTGCAGGGAAGCCCTGTCGCCCTTAGTAGAGACGCCAGCTGCGGCTGGCGGTTGGCGATACTATGGCTCGCCACGCGGCCGAGAGCGGCAATGGCGCTTCAGAAAGGAGTGGCACCAATGGCTCACACGCACACCGTCCGATCAGGCAGGCCGATCAACCGAAGAGACTTCCTTAAGGTTGGGGGGCTGGTGGGGGCAGCTTCAGTGGCTGCCGCCTGCGGCGCGACCGCAACCGACCGAGCTCCGGCCGCGACCCAGGCATGCCCCACGCCCGCGCCGACGCAGGCTGCGCAGCAGCCGACGGGGGAAATCGCGCTGCGAATTGCCCAGATCTCGGACATGCACATCGGGCCCTACGGGCCGGAAAGGGATGGCTTTGCCCGAGCCTTGCTCAATATACAAGCACGCGCTCCAAAGATCGACGCTATTCTAAACGCGGGCGACTCGATCGGAGACGCGCTCGTTACGCCAGGGAACAAGATTCAGGCTGAGTGGGATGCATTCACCGGCGTGGTGAAAGCCGATTGCTCGCTTCCCATCCATCACGCCATCGGCAACCATGATATCTGGGGCTGGGGCCTACCTGCCGCGGAACAGGCTGCTGCCAAGAGCGATCCTCTCTTCGGCAAGGGTTGGGCTGTGCGGGAACTTGGCCTCCCCGATCGCTACTACACATTTGACCAGGCAGGCTGGCGCTTCTTGGGCCTCGACAGCGCTCGCGGCCCGATCCGCAGCTCGGGGACACCGGACAGTTCTACATCGGCCAACTCGATGAAGACCAATACAGCTGGCTGGTCCAGCAGCTCGAGTCCACGCCTGCGTCGATGCCGGTGTGCATCGCCGGGCACATCCCGATTCTGTCTGCGTGTGAGCTGCTCGATGGTCACACCGAGTTCAACGGAAACTGGCTGGTGGCTGGAGCGAACGTCCATTATGACGCGCGCAAGCTTGTGGCCCTATTCGGGCAGCATGCCAACGTCAAGCTCTGCCTGAGCGGGCACACACATCAGGTCGAAGATGTCCGCTACCACGACGCGAGGTACATCAGCGACGGGGCAATTTGTGGAAACTTTTGGAACCAATCGGACCCCGCATACATGGGCTTCCCGCCCGGCTACGTGGTCGTGAATCTGTACAAGGATGGAACCTCGGATAGCGAGTTTGTCGTCTATTGAGCGGCAAGGCCTTTGCCCGCAACATTCGGGAGGCGGCATACCGAACGCATCCGCGGGCCATGTCCGCCCTCACGGACTGCCGACGGTGACTACTCCCGCCTCAGCCAGAAGTCAGACAGGAAATAGATCGCTGCCCCCAGAATGAGGGTCAATTCAAGCATCGCAACCGGCACCGCGGTATGCGCGATGCTGCCGAAGTAGATGGCGATCGCCGCGACGGCCAACATGGTCACAACGAACGCCGTGCGTGCGGATTTGTCATTGATGGCTTGCGTGCGCTCATCACGCCGCAAGGCCGTGAGGCCGAGATCGGGATGAACCACATAACGTCCGCTGCGGGCGGCCCATACAAAGAAGGCAAACACAATCGCGGCCGCCAGAGCGGCGATCCACCAGGCAAAACCGCCAAGCGCGATCACAATGCCCCACGCGATCGAGATCAAGGCCCGACTCAGATAGTAGCGCGACAAACCGGTCATGCTTTTCTTCCTTTCTTGTCTTCCAGCCAGAACACGTCTTCCAGGGGCGTGTGCAGCGCGGACGCAAGCTCCAGCGCCAGTTTGACCGAAGGCGCGAACTTGCTCTTCTCGATGGCGATGATGGTCTGACGGGTTACACCGGCCGCATTGGCCAGCGACTCCTGCGTCAGCCCCTTTTGGAGCCGGATTTCCTTCAGGCGATTGCACAGATTCATGAACCAATCCAATGTAAAGTTTAGCTTACATTCTACACCGATCTCCCATGATGTCAAGTATGCATTACATCGGTTTTCGGCACGCCCGGCTCCGTGGTCGTGAACCTGTGCAAACATGGAACCTCGGATGGCGGGTTCGTCGTATACTGATCGGCGAGATCTGTCCCAGCCAACATCGGCCCGCCGCTGACCGAATACGATATCCTCGAGACCAGAACACGACCCCAAGCAGGGGCAGAATCAAAACCGACCTGGATTTGAGCCTCGCAGATGCTGGGCGTTCTCCCTGGTATGAAATCACTGGGTCGCAGGTTCCCCGCAGGGGCGCTCCGCGGCGAATCCGGCTGGGCACACTTTCGGCATCCTTTGGTGAGCAACTTGGGATGAAGTCAATCTACATAAGGCCATGTACGGCCATTCTGCTGTACAAACTCTAGTGAGCCCGCGTAAAAGGATCACTCCCATGGCAGAAAACAAGACCAAACCCACAAAAGGCAGCGTGACTGCCTTCTTGAACAAAATCAAGGACCGGCAGTTGCGAGACGATTGTTTCGCGATTCTCGAAATGATGCGGCAGGTCTCAAAGTCCGAACCCGTCATGTGGGGCAGCGCAATTATCGGTTTTGGGACATATCACTATGTGTATGAAAGCGGACGCGAAGGAGATACGGTAGTGATTGGCTTCTCGCCCAGGAAACAAAACATCAGCATCTATTTGATGGGCGGACTGACCAATGTTGAAGATGAGCTTTCCAGACTGGGGAAGTTCAAGACCGGCAAAGGATGCCTCTATATCAAGTCGCTCAGTGATGTGAACGTGGAGGTTCTTAAGAAAGTCTTCGCAAAAGCTTTC
>JBGPAT010000079.1:0-9485 GCA_041480885.1 Anaerolineae bacterium | reverse complement strand
TATAAAAGTCGAGCTCGATTCGCTCAAGATCAGCAAGCCATGGGTTCGCGCTTTCAGCAGAGAGCCGCCTCCTCCGCAGGCGGCTCTCATCATTTAGAATCAACCCATGTTCCGCCGACGCAGCAGGCTTTCCTTTTTTCTACTGGCTGCGTTCCTTACAGCCTGTGGGGTTGACCGTATGCAGGCGCAACCTTCCGCGGCTCCCGAGCAGAGCCCTGCCGAAACGAGCGCCCCTACGCCTCAACCGACAACCACGCCCAGCCCTGTCCCGGCTTCTCCGACGCCGACCGAGGGCCCTGCACCGCGCGACTTCACCGAGGAATTTGACGGGAATCTGCCTTATTGGTCATTCCTGCAAATCGATAATGGCCAGATGGCGGCCTCCCCCAAGGCCGATGGCGGGTACCTGCGGTTCGACCTGCCCCAACCCAATCAATGGGTCTACGCCCTGTATGGCGCTCAAGAGTATTCCGATGTTCGGGTCGATGCCCTGGTCGCGACCAGTTCCGGCCAAGGGGGAGCGGCCGGTATTGTATGTCGATACGGCGAGAAGAACGGGTGGTATGAATTCAACATCTATGCGGACCAGACGTACGTGCTTCTATTCGGCCAGTGGTTGAAGGCCGGCGCGGTCGCACGCTACACACCACTGGTTCGCTCCGCCTCCGAAAAGATAAAGACCGGCGAAAATGAGATTGGTCTGCAGTGTCAGGGCAACATCCTGACTCCTTACATTAACGGTACGCAGCTGCTTCGACGGGAGGAAAAGGCATTTGGATTGAAGACCGGCCAGATAGGCATTTCGGCGTCTTCATTTGAGGCCGTGCCTCTTCAGATAGCCTACGACTGGGTGAAGGTCAGCGAACCGTAGGTCGCCCCCGTCGGGACCGCCAAAGGTTGTCCAGACGTGGATTCCCATGGAATTTCTACGAACTGTTAACGCTTTTCTTGCGGCACTCGTGTATCCTTTGAATAACCTATTCCACGTTGCGGCGAGCGGAACGGGGCGGTCCGTGCTACCAAGAGGGAAGAGCCGGCCTGATTCGCGGGACGCTGCACAGCTGAGGAGCGCATTATGGGAAAAATCATAGGAATCGATCTGGGAACCACCAACAGCGTCGTCTCCGTAATGGAGGGCGGCTCGGCGACGGTGATCTCCACCGCCGAGGGCGGACGCCTGTGTCCATCGGTCGTGGCGTTCAACAAGAATGGGGAGCGCCTGGTCGGACAAACCGCCAAGCGGCAGGCTGTGGTGAACTCCGAGAATACGGTCTATTCCATCAAGCGCTTCATTGGGCGCCATTTTGAAGAGTGCGAGGTGGAGCGCAAGATGGTTTCATACGAAGTGGTCAAGGGCCCCAACGATGACGTCAGAGTGAAGATCCCGATCACGGGACGCGAGTACAGTCCTCAAGAGATCAGCGCCATGATCCTGGCGAAACTCAAGGCTGATGCCGAGGCCTATCTGGGTGGACCCGTGACGCAGGCCGTGATCACGGTACCCGCATATTTCAATGACAGTCAGCGCCAGGCCACGAAGGATGCCGGCAAGATCGCTGGCCTGGAGGTGATGCGGATCATCAATGAGCCAACCGCTTCGGCGCTCGCATATGGCCTCGACAAGAAGAAGGACGAAACGATCCTGGTCTTCGATCTGGGCGGCGGCACGTTTGATGTGTCGGTCCTGCAAGTTGGAGAGGGCGTGACCGAAGTCAAGTCCACCAACGGTGACACCCATCTGGGCGGCGATGACTGGGATCAGCGCGTCGTGAACTGGGCCGCCGATGAATTCAAGAAGGATCAGGGCATTGACCTGCGCAGTGACCGCCAGGCCCTGCAGCGTCTGCGCGAAGCCTCTGAGAAAGCCAAGATCGAACTCTCGACCGTTATGGAAACCGAGATCAATTTGCCGTATATCACGGCAGACGCCAGCGGTCCCAAGCACCTGCAACTGAAGCTGAGCCGTGCCAAGTTCGACCAGATGACGGAGGACTTGCTCAATCGCTGCCGGGGGCCGTTCGAATCGGCGCTCAAAGACGCAAAGATGACAGCAGCAGATCTGAATGAAGTGGTACTGGTGGGCGGAGCGACGCGCATGCCCATGGTCCAGGATATGGTGCGCAAGCTGACGGATGGCAAGGAGCCGAACAAGGGCGTCAACCCCGACGAAGTGGTTTCAATTGGGGCAGCCATCCAGGGCGGCGTGCTGGGTGGTGAGGTCAAGGACATCCTCTTGCTCGATGTCACGCCGCTTTCACTGGGTGTGGAGACACTGGGCAGCGTGATGACCAAGATGATCGAGCGCAACACGACCATCCCCGTTCGCAAGACCGAAACGTATTCGACGGCCGCGGATAATCAAACCGCCGTGGACATTCATGTCCTGCAAGGCGAACGGCCACTGGCGGGCGACAATATGTCCCTGGGCCGCTTCCGGCTGGATGGGATCCCGCCGGCGCCGCGCGGCATCCCGCAAGTCGAGGTGACCTTCGATATTGACGCCAACGGCATTCTGCATGTAACCGCCAAGGACAAGGCCAGCGGCAAAGAGCAGAAGGTGACGATCACCGCCTCGACCAACCTCAACAAAGGCGACATTGATCGCATGGTGCAGGAAAGCCGCCAGCACGAGGCCGAGGACAAGAAACGCCGCGAATTGATCGACGCTCGCAATACGGCGGATAACCTGACTTATCAGCTTGAGAAGACACTGCGAGACCTGGGCGACAAGGTACCGGCGAACGAACGCTCGAGTATCGAGGGCAAGATCAACGACCTGAAGCAGGCGGCGCAAAGCGAGGACGTAGGCCGCATCAAGAAAGCGACGGACGAAGCACAGAACGCCTTCCATGCGTTGAGCCAGCAGCTCTATGCTCAAGGCCAGCCGCAGGCCGAAGGCCAGGCAGCGCGCGGTCAAGGTCCGGCACAAGAGGGTCCAGCGGACGGACGTGGCGATGATGGCGACGTCGTTGAAGGTGAAGTGAAGGAATAGAGACCGGGTCAGGTCCGGACTGACTGAAATGAGGATGGGCGACCGTCGAAAGAGGGCCGCCCATCTTGTTTTAATCCGCCTTAAGCAAGCCGCATTATAATCCTCCCAATGTTAAAGAGCTTTAGACGTATCTGGCTGGTGCCGATCGGGCTAGTACTGGCGGCCGGAATCTACTTTGCGCCGCCGTTTCATGAGCGCCTTGCACGGCGGATGGACGATCTGCGGACGCAGATCAAATACTATTTCAATCCGCCAGATCAGGCTGTTTTTCTGCCGACCCAGCAGGCGGCTATCGATCTGATCGTCAACGCCACCATGCAGGCTCACACCCCAGTGCCGACGGTAACCGTTACGCCGTCGCCGGGACTGACTCGAGGGGTGCCCACCCCCACACCGACGGCTGCTCCGCGACCGTTGCCCCCTGCCGTGAATCTGCCGGGCGTGGTCTATGTGGATCAGCGCGACCGCTGGAACTATTGCGCGCCTGCCAACCTCACGATGGCGTTGAATTTCTGGGGTTGGAAGGGCAACCGCGATGACGTCGCGAAAGTGGTTAAACCGGGCGAGAACGATCCCTCTAAGTCTTTTATTGATCGGGGCTTTACCGACAAGAACGTCATGCCGTACGAGCTGGTGGATTTTGTTAATGAACACACGGATTTTCACGCACTCTATCGCTACGGCGGAGACATACAACTCATCAAGGCGTTGCTCGCCACCGGCTTTCCTTTGATCGCAGAGAAGGGCTACTACGAAGCCGACTACAAAGGCAAGATCGGCTGGCTGGGTCACTATCAATTCATCACGGGCTACGATGACAGCACCCAGGAACTGATCGTGCAGGACACCTGGAATGATGGTCCCAACTTCCACATAAATTACGATAAGTTCATGGAAGGCTGGCGCTCGTTCGATTTTGTGTTCCTCGTCGTATACCCGACCGATCACCAGAGCGCTGTTTTGGCGTCCTTGGGGCCGTACACGGATGCCGCATGGGCGGCGCAAAAAGCCGTCGACCAGGCCAATCAAGATGTCCAGAATCTCACTGGCATCGACCAATTCTTCGCCTGGTTCGCCAAAGGGACGAGCCACGTTGCCCTTCAGCAATACGTGGATGCCGCCAGCGCATATGATCAGGCGTTCTCCATTTATGCTTCGTTGGGCAACGACAACACGGAGCGCCCGTATCGCATGATGTGGTATCAAACCGGCCCGTATTGGGCATATTTCTACAGCGGTCGTTATCGTGATGTGGTCAATCTCGTTAACAACACATTCCAGACGGTCGGTGATCCCACGCTGGAAGAGAGTCTGTACTGGCGGGGGATGGCGGAATACGCTCTGGGCAACACCGCCGCTGCGGTCGGGGATGTTCAAAAGAGCGTTTACTACAACATGAATTTCAAGGCGGGCCTTGCCAAACTCCAGGAATGGGGCGCGACGCCTTGACGACTGGCCTGGCAGGAGCTTAGAAGCGACTTGATGGACGGCGGGGCCGCGCCCGCCAATTGCGCTGGAGGCACATCTTGCGGATCCTTCACTTTGCTGACGCTCACATTGACATGGCCAACTACGGCCGTCATGATCCTGAGACGGGCCTGCCGCTGCGCGTGCTCGATTTCCTGAAGTCGCTGGATGCGATCGTGGATGCGGCGATCGCCGAGAAAGTGGATTTGGTCATCTTTGCGGGCGACGCCTACAAAGACCGTTCGCCGGGGCCGACATTTCAGCGCGAATGGGGCCGGCGGATCATGCGCCTGTCGCAGGCTCACATACCGACGCTGCTGCTGGTCGGCAACCATGATATCTCCCCGGCCATAGGACGAGCTCACGCCATCCACGAGTTCGACACGCTCCAGGTCCCTTGGGTCCAGGTGCTTTCCAAACCCGGTCTGCTGCGGCCTGAGCAGCTTTGGAATTTGCCGGTGCAGGTGATTGCGTGGCCGTGGGTTTCTCGCTCGGCTCTGATGGCCGCCCGCGGGTTGAGCGGAACCGACCCCGCCGAGATCAATTCACAGATCGCCGGGATCATTATTGAAGAGACAAATGATTGGCTGGCCCAGGCCGACCCATCTCTACCCATCATCCTGACGGCGCACGCGTCAATTGAGGGCGCCCTCTATGGCTCTGAGCGGATGGCGATGCTGGGATCGGATCTCGTTTTGCCGGGCTCCCTCGTCCGCGACACGCGCCTGGACTATGTGGCCCTCGGCCATATTCACAAACCCCAGGATCTGAACAAAGGCGCTCAGCCGCCCGTGATCTATCCGGGCTCGATCGAGCGCGTCGACTTTGGCGAAGCTGCGGATGACCGGTTCTTTGTCATCGCGAACGTGGCGCGGGGAAAAACCACTGTGACCTGGAAGAAGCTGACAGGCGTGCGCCCCTTCATCGAGCGACGGGTGGTGCTGGACCAGGCACTGAGCGCGGTGGAAGCATCCACCGAGAGCGTCACGGAGACGCTCCGGTCCGCGCTGCCTGGCCCGCAAGAGCTGGAAGGCGCGATCCTCAAGCTCATTGTAGAGTACCCGCGCGAATATGAGGCCCTGATCGATGAGGCAGCCCTTCGAAAGTACGTCGAGAATGCGTTCGAGTTCCATCTGGTAAGGCGCCCGCAGACCGAAGCGCGGGTGCGCCTGGCCGTTGACCAGAGCATCAGCGGGCTCTCGCCGCTGGATCTGCTCAGCCAGTACTGGCGGGCCTCGAAAGTGAACGAAGCCGATGCGGAGGCGCTTCAAAAGCTGGCTCAGAATGTGATCTCCCACGAAGCTGCCGGCGGGGATGAGCCGTAACCTCCGGCCGTGGAGTGGTGTTAACGATGATAGAATCGCAATGACGTCTGCCCTCAATTGAAAGGAGACTGCAAAATGAATACAGAAAGATTGAAATGGATACTGCTCGCCGTCTTTTTGATCCTGTTCGGCCTGATTCTTCTGGGCGTCAATATCGGCGGATCGCTCCTATCCATCATCGCCGGTGTCTGCGCTCTGATTGCCGGCATTCTGTTCCTGATTAATCGCTGAGCTGAGCCTCAGGGGATCACTGATCCGAACAAGAGGAGTGCAAACATGGGTTCACTGAAGTGGATTTTGCTGGGCGTGTACCTTGTCCTGGCTGGCCTCGTTCTCCTGGGCGTTAGTATCGGCGGCGGAATTATGCTCACCATCGCCGGTATCTGCGCCGTGATCGCCGGCATCCTGTTCATAATCAACCGCTGAGATTGAAGACATTCCCATCACAACGGCCTCCCGCCTGGGAGGCCGTTGCATTTGGTTTGACGCACGCCACCTTCCGTCATACACTAGCCTGAAAACCCAGCCGCGAGGTGAGCATGTCTCGGCCCAGTTCCCGATACCGCTGGTTTGTCATCGCCGTGTTCTTCGTATTCATGCTGCTGCATCAGACGGACCGATTGATGATCGGTCCGATGCAGGACATGATCGAAAGCCAGTTCCATATTGATGACCAACAATGGGGTCTGATCAACTCCGGCGCGTTGCTGGTCGGAACCGTCCTGTATCCGATCTGGGGGTATCTCTATGATCGCTACGCCCGCGCCAAACTGCTGGCCCTGGCCTCGCTCATCTGGGGGGCGACAACATGGATCAGTGCCATTGCCCCGACCTACCGTGCATTCCTCGTGACCCGCGCCTCAACCGGCATCGATGACTCGGCCTACCCTGGTCTATACTCTCTGGTTGCAGACTACTTTGGCCCGCAGCTGCGCGGCAGGATCTACGGCTTGCTGCAACTTGCGCAGCCCCTGGGTTACCTGATCGGCATGATCATGGCGCTCATGATCGCGCCGCTGATCGGAGGCTGGCGCCAGGCATTCTACATCACGGGCTCGCTTGGCCTGGTGGTGGCGATCCTGATCTTTTTCGGTGTAAAGGAGATGCCGCGCGGGAGCGCCGAGCCTGAATTCGAAGGCATCGAAGAGGTGGGGCAGTTCCACTTCTCGTGGAGGGAAGCCGCCGAAATCTTCAAGAAGAGGACGATGTGGTTTGTCTTCCTGCAGGGGTTTGCCGGCATCTTTCCGTGGAATGTCATCACCTTCTTCTTCTTTGGCTATCTGATGGCCGATCGCGGCTACAACAACGATGCGGTTCTGCTGACGATGGCCCCGGTGATCGTTATTCTGGCGGGCGGATACTTCCTGGGGGGCGCCCTCGGTGATTGGCTGTTCAAGTTCACCAACAAGGGCCGCATCCTGGTCTCAAGTGCCGGCGTCGCCCTGGGCGCGGTGTTCCTCTACCTGGCCATGACGACGCCGGCTGAACAGCGGACCGCGTTCTTTGTCTGGATGGCATTGACGGCGGTCTTCATGCCGCTTTCGTCCCCAAACGTGGTCGCCACCGTGTACGACATCACAGTGCCCGAGATCCGCTCCACGGCCAACGCCGTGGAGTATTTCATTGAGAATATCGGCGCGGCCTTCGCGCCCATCTTGGCCGGCTTCCTCTCTGTCCACTACGGGAAGGGCAGCGCGATCTTGTGGATCTGTGTGGTGGCGTGGCTGTTGTGTTTTGCTTTCTATCTGGGGGCGCTGTTTACCGTGGACAAAGACATCCACACTCTGCGATCGCAGATGGTCGCCCGGGCCGCGCGACAAAAAGCCTGACCCAAGCACTCGTCCGCATTCCGTGCCATGTCCGCCATGCCGTCAAGCAAGCCGAGGATGGCACGCCCCGCATATTACTAAAACCACCAAAAAACGGAGAAATGTAACTTGGCATCCAGCGCGGGAGACACGTATGATGGAGGCTGGAGGGCGCGATGACCATGATAGTTGCGGACACCACCTGCAGCCTGACGCCGCGCGTGCTGAATGAGCGCGGCATCCCTTTCGTGCCTCAAGTCGTCATATTCGACGACAAGTCCTATCACGATGACGGAGAACTGGATACCCCGGCTTTTCTTGCGAAACTGAAGGCGGCCTCTGCTCTGCCGAAGACGGCCGCGCCAGAACCGACGCTGTACTACCCCATCTTCAAGAAGGCACAGGAGAGAGGGGAGTGCGTAATTGTGGTGGCGCCGTCAGCCAAGATCAGCGGCACTGTGCGCTCTGCACAAACCGCGGCTCAGGACTTCGAGGGGATGGACATCCGCATCATCGATTCACAGACCGTCTCCTGCAATCTGGCATCACTCGTGCTGCTTGCAGCCGATATGGCGGAGGCAGGCAAGCCCGCCGACCAGATCGAGCGCACGCTGCTGGAAATGATCCCGCGCGGCCGGCTGTACTTCGTGGTTGACACGCTTGAGTACATGGCAAAGGGGGGAAGGATTGGCGGCGCCAAGGCTCTGCTTGGCGAACTTATCCAGATCAAGCCAATCCTGGCGATCCGCGACGGCCAGGCCGAGGCCTATGAGCAGCAGCGAACGCGCAGGCGTTCCCTCGCCCGATTAGTGGAGATCGTTGAAAGCCAGTGCCCTAAGTCGATGGATGCGCATTTGTCCGTGTTGCAGGTGGCTGCTGAGGATGAGGCCCGCGAGCTTGCGGCCAACCTTAAGACAAGAATGAACCTGCCCGAGGTACCGATCTATGAATTGCCTCCCGCCATCGTGGTGCACGGTGGCCCCGGAGCCATGGGCGCCGGATTCTTTGTGGCGGCTGTGCATCCGGAGCCTTAATGCCGGATGGTATAATCTCGAGAACCAGGCGTTTTGTTCCAGTGTAAGCTGCCCTGCAAGGAGTTCCCATGTCAGGTCATTCCAAGTGGTCGACGATCAAGCGCAAAAAAGGCGCCGCAGACGCCAAGCGCGGGGCAGTCTTTACGCGTATCACGCGAGAAATCGTGATGGCGGCTCGTGATGGGGGCGGCGATCCGAATGGGAACTTCCGGCTGCGACTGGCCGTGGACAAAGCGCGATCCGAAAACATGCCGAAGGACAATATCGAACGCGCCGTCCGGCGCGGCACGGGCGAGGACAAGGATGCCGCGGCCTTTGAGCAGGTCATGTATGAAGGTTACGCCCCCCACGGCGTTGCGGTCATGATCGAATGCGTCACAGACAATCGCAACCGCACCGTGGCTGAGCTGCGGCACGCACTCACGCACGCGGGCGGCAACATGGGCGAACTCGGCTCCGTAGCCTGGCAGTTCGAGCGCGCCGCCTATTTTTCTTTTCCGTCGAGCGCCATGAACTACGAGAAGGCTTTCGAGCTCGGCATCGAAGCGGGCGCCAATGATGTGATCGACGATAACGGCACGGTCGAGATCATTGGCCCGGCCGAGGCTTTCAAGGGCATCGCAGATCGCCTGCACGCCGCAGGCGTCCAACCCGATGAAGCGGGCCTGCGCATGATCCCGAAACAGGAATTGGAGCTCGAGGTGGGCCAGACCGTGCACGTCATGAAAGCACTCGAAGGCATCGAGGAACTGGACGATGTGCAGAATGTCTTCTCCAATTTGAAGATGTCGGAAGAGGCACTGACCGCCCTCGAGGCCGCGTAGTTTCCACGTGAGCCGGCGACGCAACCTGGGGTGGG
>JBGPAT010000078.1:0-9498 GCA_041480885.1 Anaerolineae bacterium | reverse complement strand
GTAGGATCCAAGGAGCAGCTTATCCCGCGGGACCAGGTCATCCATCTCAGATTGCATCTGTCGCAGCAGGGTGTACGCCCAGCCATTGTGGGTGTAAGCAACCCGATAATAGTCCTTGAAGGCGCTGAACATGTTGCGGGTCACAAATGCTTTCGCAACCTGACCATTTGGCCGCAGCGCCCGATGCGTCCACGGCAGTGTGCCGGTCAGCAATGAAGCTGTGCCGGATGTGGTGAAGTTGCTGCCCGCGTAATGCTTATGAAACACGATTGCCCGCTTCGCCAGCCGTTCCAGATTCGGCGTAGTTCGGCGGCTGTATCCATACAAGGATATGTTGTAGGCCGAGAAAGCATCGAATACGACCACGATCACGTTCTTTGCCGACCCCTGTGCAGACCCCAGCCCGGCCAGTACCTTCATCAGGCGGGGCGATGCCGCGCCCAGCGGCAATAGACCAGCCAGCTTTATGAAATCACGACGATTAATGAGAGGGGTCATCCACTGGCCTGCCTCATAGATTGCGGATGACCACGATTACCAGCCCCACGACGTCGAACACAAGATACAGCATCGCCAGCAGTGATAGCCTTTCGATCGCTGCTTGCAGGGTCTTGAAGGCGCGGTTCGAAAGCAGGACCAAGAACACGGGGATCAGGCATGTCGCTGCCACGAGCGCCACCTCGATCAGATACAAGGTCCGGAGCGGATGCCCGCTCCAGATCAAGAGCTCAATGATGAACGCCGGCCATTGAAGGTTGGCGAGAAAGTACAGCTGTTCCAGCATGGCCCAAAGCGACAGGGCAATCGCCAGGACGCTCATCACACCCACCCGCCGCTCCGGCGCCCACCGCCCAGGGACAACGAAACCCAACATGGCAGCCACCAAAAAAACCACAATGCTTTCAATGAAGGCGAATACCAGGCCGTAGGCGAGGACGCCGATCGCATCCCAGGCATTCGTCCGATCCGTCAGCCATGAGAGATCCCGGAACGCTAGGATCATCGTCCAGACGTGCAACGGAAGCGCACACATCAAAAAAAGGGACCAGAGTCCCTGCCTCGAATAACGTCTCGTTAGAAAATCGATTCGCACCGATCTCTCCTTCCGCTCTCTCTTGAGCCGCATTCGCCTCAGGCCCAGCCCAAGCATCCGGCGATTATACATGCAATGAGCAGCCGGGATCAGGACTGTGTGCTTCCTGCCCCAGGCCGGCTTACAAATAGGGTTGATTCACTTGTTTCAACTTCAACTTCAGCTCCGCGAGCAGTTCGCTCGCAATATCCTTCCTTGACTTGGACAAATCCACCAACTCCTCAGGATCAGCCTGGATGTCGTACAGCTTGACCAACTCGTCAATGCCCTTGTCGGCGTAGCCGAAGAAATAGAGCAATTTGTGGTGCCCTTTGAGCAGCACCGTGGACGCCCGTGTGAGCGGCGCAAATTGGCCATTCTTGGCAGCGCGCACCACATACAGGCTCCGATTGGGGTCAGGACTGGTCGTCCCAAACGGCGGCAAAACCACACCGTCGCTCCAATCCGGCAGCGGATGCCCCGTGATATGCGCCAGGGTCGGTACAACGTCTACCGCGCTTGTCGGCGCATGGATGTCCATGCCGGTCTGTCGCCCTGGTTCGAAAATCAGCAGCGGGACGCGGATTACCGGCTGATACAGGGCGTCCGTGCTGTGAGCGATTATGCCTCGCTCAAACATCTCACCATGATCGGAGGTAAGCACCAACCAGGTGTTATCGAGCAGCTTCGCGGCTTGCAACGCATCATAGAACCTGCCAAATTCCCGGTCCACGTATAGGATGAACTCATCGTAGTCGGTCCGCCGCCTCAGAAGTTCCTCCGCGGACACACCTTCGGTGAAAACATCCTCAGGTTTGTCCACGGCTCTGAAGCCATCGCCTTTGAATCTGTTGTAGAACTCCGCCGACGTATTGTAGGGCCCGTGCGGCGGCAGCAAGTGGAAGTAGCCCGCAAACGGCCGGGGAAGGCGGGAAACCCTGTCGCCGATCCAGTCCACCGCCGTCTCGAGCAGGAAGTGGCTGCTTACGTCCCCGGTGGATGGAATGCCGCGCGGAAACATCCGAGCGAGGGCAGGGTCCCTGCGTTCCTGCAGCGCCTGATAAAGATGGGAAAGGAACAGGGAATATCCGTAACCCGCATCCTTGATGTCGACGGTGCGCGTCCAGCTCACCGAGGCGATATCCTGGTCGTTCCTGGACAGACTGTTTATAAAGCTATCATATGATTCCAGAAACAGCGATTTCCATGGAACCAGTTCATCCATCTGATGCTGGACCTGTTCCAGCAATATGTTCGCCCACCCGTTGTGGGTATAGGCAATACGATAGTAGTCCTGGAAAACGGTAAACAGATTTCGCGTCACAAAAGGTGCGGCCACCGTGTCCTTGGCATCCAATGCCCGGTGGGTCCATGGAAGCGTTCCTGTCAGAAGCGAGGCAGTGCCGGGTGTCGTGAAATTGCTGCCGGCAAAATGGTTGCGATAAACGATCGCGCGCTGGGAAAGCCGTGCGATGTTCGGCGTCGTCTCCCGCTGGTACCCATAGAGCGAGATGTTGTACGCGGAAAACGCGTCGAAAACGACCACGATCACATTCTGCCCCGACCCTTGGGCCGAACCCAGCGCCGTCAGCATCTTGATGAGACGCGGCGAGGCCAAACTGAGGGGCAGCAGTCCAGTCAGTTTTAGAAAATCACGGCGGGCCATCTCAGACTTCATCTTTGTGCTCACCCGGCATAAATCGACCCGCAGCCATCGCAAAGCCCACCAGCGTGCACCTCAGACTGGGCATCATAACGCAGGCCTTTTTTTTGCAGGCCGGTCTATTTGGCTGGCATGCGCGATTAGCCTTCGGCTTGGCGAACAGCTCCACAGAACGTTCTTGCAGTCACAATTGGGTGAAAGAGTTTAGGCTCTTTCAATATCTATGTCGATACGATTGGGAATTGTACCCCGCCTCACTCCGCGTTCGGAAGAACGGCGCGCATGCACGAGCCGCTGGATGGCGGCATTGCCGCAGGCCTGACCGACAAGCGTATGGCTGGGCAATCTCGGCACTCTCGATGGGACTGCCGCTCAACGAAAACGAGCCGCGAGGTCATAGACAGAAGACGAGGCGTGCTCACAGGTACCAAGCGCGGAAAACAGCAGCAGCCTGTGCGCTTGATTTCGGAACTCCTTGAGTTGGCAGAAGCGTCCGCTTGCACTGCGCTGCGGGATCTGATTTCCCCTGACCTGCCATAGAACCAAATCATAGTTCTGCTGCTCGGCTTCTGCCAGTACCTGTAACAACGCGGCGTTCTCATCTGGCTCCCCGGGGACCAGGTGCACATCGAAAGCCGGGTGCCAGTCGTACTTCCCAAAATAGAAATCAAGAGGGTATCGGTAGTTCATGCCGCTAAATAGGATGCGCTCATGACCGTATTCATTCCTTAGCCACAAGAGTGCCTCGTCGTACGGATAATAGTGCTCGGAGGTGTCAACCAGATAATTGCCCCAGTACGGGACTTTGGTTCCGTCAACGTTGATAGGTGACATGGCCAGATTCAATGCGATCGCCACGCTGGCTATGCCAGCGCTGACGATCATCGCGCGTTTCGAAATGGCATTGATGAGCGCAGCCGCGCCCACCAAGATTGCGGGCAAGACAAAGAGGTTGAACCGGCTGTAGCCGGCATAGGACAGTGTGACCGAGTCTCTAGCTTCAGTATCTATGCCGAAGAACAGAGGGACAGCCAAGAAAAGGACGAACATGAAGGATGCGCTTCGGAACTGCCTCTTCCTAGTCAACAGCAGCAGACCCCCAATGAACAACGGCAGGAAGATTCCGAACTGTTCGATGAACGACCGTCCGATCGTGCTGTACACCGATACGTCGAGCAACTTTGAGAAATCGGGGGCATAGTCCCGGGTGCTGCCAAGGACCATCCGAAAGATGATGTAGAGCGCCCACGGATACAATACGCAAAAAGCCGCGATCAATTCATCTCTCAGAACCATTCCGCTGGGCGGGCGGCGATCGTGGTGATATTCCGCGGTAAGCCTGTGCAAGGTAAAACCCGCCCGGCAGATCAAGAATCCCACAAGGAATATGATTGCGGTCTCCTTGATGAAGCCGATCAAAACAAGCGCCAGCCATCCCGGAACCTGTCGCATTTCTTGAAAGTCATCCTTCAAGAGACGCTCGGCGTAGAAGCAGACAACCAGCATCAGGAAGACGGCCGGCAGTTCCAGGTACAGAATTGACGAGTAGTAGAACAGGATCGGCATGGTCGCTGTGGCTGCGACCCAGAGCGCGCGTACAGGAGTGCTTGGGCGGGAGAGCTTTCTCTCAAGCGCCCAGATCAGTGCCGTGGCCCCAACCAATGGGAGGAGTCGGTAGAGGAACTCGTGGCGGGGACTCCACACCCACGTCGCAATCAACGGAGCCAAACCAATCAGCCAGTAGTTGACGTACGGATATCGAACCAGAAACCGAGTCTGCAATCCTTGAAATGGCTCCTGGCCAAAGAACCACAGGACCGCCAGAACCTCGAGAAGTGCGCTCGCCACAATGAGGGGGGACGACCGCCGCACGACCGAGATCACGACCAACGGAAGAAGAATAGCCTCCGCAATCACGAATTGCACCGGTATTCTCCTGATCAGGTTGTTCGTTATTCCAATGTGAATACTTTCATCCCCCCGCCACGCAATGACGGAGGTCAGCGTTGCATGGTTCAGGACCAGCATTCCAAGCAATGCAATACCGAAGACAACCCAGGAACGGAGCCGGATTGAGATCCGAACTTCGCCTGCGGAGGCGTACGACCAGATGGCACCCAGCAATATTGTCAGTGCCAAGATCGCATAGCTCTTGGCTTCGGGCTCAAACAAGCGCCAGTAGGGAGAGAGGACAAAAGCAGCCGCGTACATCAAACCCAGGCAGGCAAACACGACCCTTCGTGGCAGAATGGAAAGCCCCGGAGATTCCAGCGACGTGGCTACCGTTTGATGCATTTCAGGCATGCTCAGGGGCGGCCAGGCTTAAGGTGACCGGCTCGGCCAATCCCAGAAATCCACGACAGGGATCCTGAGACTTCGTCTTCTTGGTCTCGCATGGTGCCGGCTGTCCCAGCGATCAAACCCGCCAACTTGATGGCCAGCCGCGCACATCGCAACCATGGCTCGCTATCCAGGCAGGTAAGGTCGGTCTGATTCCGCGATCTTTGCCTTCAGCTCGCCAAGCAGCTCTGCCGCCACACCTTTGCTTGAAGAAACCAGGTCAACCAGCTCCTCAGGATCCGCCTCAATGTCATAGAGTTTCACCAGCTCAGGCACGCGCAGCTCCTCGTATCCCATATAGTAGATCAGTTTGTAACCGCCTTTCACCAGCATCGTGGTGGCCCGGCTCAGCGGAGCATACTGGTGACTCTTCCGCGCTTGGACAGCGTACGCTGCTCGGTCAGGATCGGCCTCAGTGGCTGCATACGGCGGCAGAACCACACCTTCGGTCCAAGCGGGGATCGCATGCCCGGTCACATGCGCCAGCGTAGGCAGCACGTCAACCACGCTGGTCAGCGTGTGGACATCCATCCCAACCTGGCGCCCCGGTTCGAAAATCACCAGCGGCACCCGCACCAGAGGCTGATAGAGTGTGGTGTTGCCATGTCCAATCTGGCCCCGTTCAAACATCTCCCCATGATCGGATGTCAGAATGAGCCAAGTATTCTCGAGCAGCCCGGACCTCTCCAGATAACCGTACAGGTCCCCAAAGGCTTTGTCTGCATAAAGAATGTATTCATCGTATTGCGTGCGGCTCTCCAGCGAAGCCTTCGCTGCCTCCCTATCCCCCCATTCATCCAGCGGCTTGTCCGGCGGCCGCAGACCATCGCCGGCGAACCGATGGTAGAACTCTAAGGACGTGTGGTACGGCGCGTGCGGCGGAAGAAAGTGGAAATACGCCAGGAATGGCCTCGGAATGACGGCCAGGTGGCCTTCCAACCAGCTGGTGGTTTGTTCCAACAGGAAACCGTCGGAGGACGCATTGACGGGGATTCCCAGTGGGAATTGCGCCTCCAGGCTGGCAGTCTCCCTGTCCCGGATGGTCTTGTAGAGACGCGACAGGAACAGAGAGTACGCATAGCCTCCTTGGATTTTTAGATCGCGCGTCCACGCCACATTTGCGATGTCATCATCCCGATAGAACAGCGAGTGGATGAAGCTGTCATAGGTTTGGAGATACAGCTTCTCGCGCGGCACCAGATCCTGGATGTAAGTTCCAAATTGATGCAACAGCGTCGCCACCCATGAATTGTGACTGAAGGCCGTTCGATAATAGTCCGAAAAGACATTGAAGATATTCTGAGCAACCAAAGCATCTGCAACCACGCCGTTGTCCTCGATCGCCCGGTTCGTCCAGGGCAGGGTACCGGTCAATAGTGAAGCTGTGCCAGATGTCGTGAAGTTGCTGCCTGCAAAGTGATTGTGATACACGATCGCCCGCTTCGCCAGACGCGTAATGTTGGGCGCGGTCTCGCGAGGGTATCCATAGAGAAACATGTTGTACGCCGAAAATGCGTCGAGCACCAGCACGATCACATTCTTCGCCGGGCCCTGTGGCGCCTCCAACGCGCCCAGCAGCTTCACCACGCGCGGCGAGGCTAATCCCAGCGGCGCCAGGCCAGCCAGCTTCAAGAAATCTCGGCGGTTCATACGGGAAGTCATCGCACCAGTACCTCAAATGTCGCACACTCAATACCGGCAAGAATAGCAGGGTTGCTCAATTCGAGAGGCATTCTTAGGATAGTTCGGTAAAGGCGCTCTTGGCACCCAGCGATTATAAGGGTAAAGGAGACGGGCCGTGGAAACGGAATCCGCCCCCCGGCCTCACGGCGCCTTCAATCTCGGGACGTCGGCCCAGCCTCGCGGTAAATCCCCGGTGATTTGTTTTGGAGGGGAGTTCTACGTATACTCAAGCGGGGCGTCAAGCGATAATCAGCCGAGCCGAAATAGATTTGAACCTGAATGCGCTTGGTAGTAGGTGCGAATCCTATGTGATTCATGTTGGCAACACGCGCCGAGTACATGCAGGGGCGGGCCGGTTTGGCTGATTTTGGCAGCTTTCCCGATGCAATTTGATGAACGAGGCAAGGCAGCAACACTTGGGATGGAGAAATGATACCTCTTGGCGCATTAGGTGTCGGACAGTCTTTTCAGCTTGGGTGCATAATTTCAGCGATAACTGCACTAATTGGTACTGGCGACTTGGCACATGAATCGGAGAAAGCCTGCGAAAATAGTCGGTGGCGGACCCCTTGCGCACGTACTTGGCCAGTTTGCTGCATTTGGTACAAGACAAAATCACACAGGTCAGCCTGGACATCGTAGGAATCGCGCGATTGAATGGGAAATAAGCAACGTATCTTGATGTCATAGGGCGCCCAATAAGTTGGCTATTGGAATTGGCGCCGGAGTGCTCTTGGGCGAGACCGCAGTTATACCGAGTCGGACTCTATACATGTGAGATTCACAGATATCGTTTCAGTGCCACCATGGTATCATGGCTCGAGAAATCCTCATGCGTCTGAAACGCATGATGCCTCATCGCAGCAATGGCGCGCGAAAGGTTGGCATTTGTGGTCTCAAACGCAATATCCGGGCGGATGACATCAATTGCCATCAAAGCACTCTACTGGATTCTTGTTCTCGGTGTCGCGTTGATCCCCTTTATCTACTTCTTGCGGACAACGAGGTTCGGCAGCAATCCCAAAGCCACAATTGAAATGTCCCTAACCGGGACGGCTTATCGTCCTTTTGCTTACAGAGTGCTGGTGCCCATGACTGCCAATTTTCTGTCCCCGATACTTCAGAGAAGGGCTGCGCTGCGGCTTGGAATAGAAGCTGAAACCATTGTGGGGGAGAGGTTCTTTAGAGCCGGGATGAATGGTCGACTCTATCCGCGCGAAGTCTGGCTCATTTTGATCATCATGTACCTTTCACTGGCCGGTTTCGCGATCACGATGTGGCTTTTTGTGAAAGAGCTTGGTTACAGCCTTCAGATTCGATATATTGCGCCGCCATTCCTGATGCTGGGGGCCACGATCTTTTTCAGGTATGGTTACCTGTACGATTTCACGCTGATGTTCCTCTTTTCCCTGAGCTTGCTGCTCATGCTTCGTGCACAATGGCTCGCGTACTTGGCTGTTTTCAGCCTGGGAACGTTGAACAAGGAAACCACGATCTTTTTGTACCTTGTTTTCGCCGTATATTTCTTCCGCCGGATGCCCAGAGGCAGATTTATCCTGCTTTCCGTTATGCAACTGGGAATCTATGCTTTGATCCAAGGGACCATAAGGTTTGTCTTCCGCAACAATCCAGGCAATACTATGGAATACCATTTCTATGACCAGATTGCCTACTCCAAGGAGCTTGCCGCTATACATCCCGGCTTACTGATCTATTGGGCAGCTGCGATGGCGAACATCGCCATACTGGTGGTGCACAACTGGGACAATAAACCGGAGTTCTTGCGCGCCGCGCTCTGGATTGCTCCGTTCTTTCTGGCGCTCTTTTTCCTCCTGGGCTATCCCACGGAGGTACGTGATTTGGTGGAGGTTTACCCAGTTGTGGCGATCCTGATGTTTCCGCCTCCGACAATAGCCCCGAACGGATCACCATACCCAAAGATGTACAGTGCATAAGTGGAGAACTCATGGTGAAATCAGCCTAGGGGTGATCCACGTGGAGGAGTCGAGCCTGAGTGAGAGCCAGATCGTGAGTGTCCTAAAAGAGGCGGCAGCCGCAGAGTTGCCGGACGACCTGATTCGGGCGCATGGGTTCAGTAAAGCGTCCTTCTACAAGTGGAAAGCCAAATACGGTGGCATTTCGATCGCTGAACTGAAGCGGCTAGAGGTCCTGCAAGAAGAGAATCGGCACCTGACGAGGATGTATGCGAATTTGAGCCTAGAACATGCAAGCCTAGGGCATACTATCGAAAACAACCATCTTGGCGGAATAGCGGCCCGAGTCGGCCAAGTATGCTACTCAGTAACATGGACCGAATGAGCAGCAGGCTCGTCGGACGGCGAACTCGATTTCCTGCCCGTGCAGATAACAATCAAAAGGCACTAGAGATCACAAAAGGTGGTCCTGTCTTCAGACCGGCTTGATTAAGGATTGCGTGCTGCAAAACAAGCGCATGAGGCCACGCCGCTTGCTAGGTAGTGGCGCGCCGGGCTACAAGCCGGGCTCTTGAGTGTGGTCCCTCAGTCGGGATCACCTCAGCCATAAGGACGGCGCGCGGCTCACGTAGACGGTGGCAGGTCATGCTGGCGACCAAGCCCGCCAACTTGATGGCCAGCCGTGCATCACAACCATGGCTCGCTATCCAGGCAGGTAAGGTCGGTCTGATTCCGCGATCTTTGCCTTCAGCTCGCCAAGCAGCTCTGCCGCCACACCTTTGCTTGAAGAAACCAGGTCAACCAGC
>JBGPAT010000077.1:0-9525 GCA_041480885.1 Anaerolineae bacterium | reverse complement strand
CGTTGATGCTGAACTACTACTCCACGGCCGCGCTGCAGCGGCGTCAGGCTGTCGACATCCTCACGAAATCCCTGCAACAATGCGGGGTCGGCGTCAATGTCCAATACTATTCCCAGAATGATCTGTACGCACCTGGCCCCGAGGGCCTGCTGTTCGGCCGCCGGTTTGACCTGATCCAGTATGCCATGGCGACCAATGACGTCCAGCCGCCGTGCGATTGGTTCATGGTCAACGAGATCCCCAACGCCGCCAATCACTGGGTCGGTACGAACATCACCGGCTATTCCAGCACGGCATACGATTCAGCCTGCCAGGCGGCGCGTCTCACGCTGCCCGGCGAGACCGGATATGCGGATGCATTTCATCAGGCGCAGGCGATCTTTTCAGCCGACTTGCCGGCCATCCCGCTCTACTATCGACTCAAAGTGGCCGCGGCACGCGCCGACGTGTGTCATTTCGATCTCGACCCGAGCGCCAACCCCCTTTGGAACATCGAAGCATTTGACATGGGGCAGGCCTGCCAGCAGTGATGCCCTGGCACCGACAGCCTTCATCCTCCCCTCGTGCGCCACTGCGGCTCTCAGCATGGCACGCGGCCAACTGGGGGACAATTTGGCGCGCGGCGCTATGGCTGATCTGGCTGACCTCCTGTGCGCCGCGTCCGACTGTCACTGCAACGCCGGCCTCTCCGTCAGCAGTGGCTCCAATCGCCCGCAAGTCCGAGATCCGTTTTGCCCTGGTCGGCACGGTTACTACCCCCAACGTTTGGGCTTTGTTCGACACAATGGGCTATTCATACAATAACTATGCGGTCCGGTCTGGTTACTGGCCGCGGCTGTACGATCTTTCGATTCCCGATCAACGGCTCGAACCGCAGACGGCGGCAGGCATGCCGTCGGCCGTCCGCCACGAGGGCGCGTTCTATGCCGCCACGGTCCCTTTGCGCACTGGACTGACCTGGACCGACGGCACTCCCTTTGCTGCGGACGACGTTGCCTTCACGGTAAACACGGTCCTTGCCGTTGGTCTGGGTTTTGACTGGCAAGACTTTTACAACCCGGCATGGCTCGATCACGCCGAAGCGATCGATCCCCACGCGGTCAAGTTCTTCTACAAGCAAATGCCGGGTGTGGGTATGTGGCAGTACGGTGCGCTGCAGGGACCCGTGGTCCAGCAGAAATACTGGGCATCCAAGGTCGCCGACGCCGTGCGCCTGCTTCCAGCCAGCGACCTTGCCGCCCATATTCAATCCTTGAAGAGCAAGGTTGCCGACCTCCAAAAGCAAGTGGACGCCCTCAATTTGTCCGTCGGCTACGCACTCGGAGAGGAAGCGCGGCAGACCCAGGCGGGAATCAGACGCCAGCAGGGCGATCTGGATCAAGCCATCAATGACCTCGCCAAGGCGCAGGCGGAATTTGACTCGGCAATGAACTCGGCCCGCGCCGCGCTCTATGCACAAGACGACGCAGGCGAGCCGAGTCTGGGAAGATGGAAGTACTCATCGTCGCAGGCTTCCGCTTCACCGGCAGTGTACGCGAACGAGGTCAACCCTGCCTTCCCAGAGGCGGCTCCCGGTTTCGCGCGTGCACTGTATTTTGCCTACGCAACGTCGGGCGCGGCCGCTGCGGCGCTCGGCAAGGGAGACGTGGACGCCGTCCTAGATCCCACTGCTGCGACGGTGGCCACGGCAGCTCCAAACGGGCATGCCGCCTCTGAGCACGTGCTGAACAGCCCAACTCGCAGTCTGCGCTTTCTCGTATTCAATCCCGTCGCTGACGTCGGATCGCCGGCGAGGCGCCCTTTGCGGCAGGCGATCGCGTGCATGTTGGATCAGGAGGCATTCGTGAGCGAGCCGCTGGGCGGTAATGCTCTGGCGCTCATCTCCTTCGTGATGCAGGGTGAGACTCCATGGTACAGCCGCGAGGCAATCCTACCCTGCCAGAACCTGGATGCGGGCGGCAGATTGGCGCAGGCCGTCAACATACTAAAAACCACCGGATATACCTGGGTCAAGGAACCCTCAGGTCAGACGGCCGGCGAAGGCCTGACCTCGCCCAACGGGAAGCCTGTCCCGGCGCTCGATATGATGGCACCGTCGTCCGATACCCAGCGCGCCGCAGCCGCGACGTATATCGAGCAGCAGGCTCGCTTCCTAGGAATTCCGGTGACGGCCCGGGTGGTCACCCAGGACACGATCCAGTACGCGGTGTTTAGCAGCCATCAGTACGATCTTGCGCTGCTGGGATGGAGGGTCGGCCAGTATCCGGGCTATTTGTGCGATTGGTTCGGGGAGGGCATGCCTTTCCACTATCAGTCGGATGCGCTGACCTCGCGTTGTGCGCAGCTCAAGGTAACGAGCGACCTGGATCAGGCGCACCAGCTAGTGGCTGCAATTCAGGCCATCCTTTCCCAGGAGTTGGTTTTCATCCCGCTCTATTCGCAGGCGGTGTCGGATACGACCCAAAACATCGCCTATCCTTTCGCACGCGCGCTGGATGGCCTTAGTGGAATCTATGGCGCGCCCGCACTGGCTTTCCCGGCTCTCCCCTAGCGAATCTTTGCTATAATCAGGCGCAACTCTGACGGAGGAGTAGGATGCGGTGAGAACCAACACGAAGCCCTTACTGGAAGTAAGGAATCTCACGACGCACTTTTTTACGGAAGACGGCGTGGTCCACGCGGTAGACAATGTGGATTTTGTGGTCTATCCCGGTGAAATCCTGGGCCTCGTCGGGGAATCGGGGTGCGGCAAGAGCGTGACGTCGTTGTCGGTCATGCGTCTGGTCTCGCTGCCCGGCCGGGTGCTGGAGGGTGAAGTACTGCTGGACGGCATTGACCTGCTCAAGCTGCCCGAGACAGAGATGATGAAGGTGCGCGGCAATCGCATCTCGATGATCTTCCAGCAGCCGCAGACCGCGCTCAACCCCGTGTTTCGCGTGGGAGACCAGATCGCCGAAGTGCTGAGCATCCACCAGGATTTCGGCAAGGAAGCGGGTCAAACGCGCGCCATTGATCTGCTTAAGATGGTCGGCATCCCGGAGGCGGAAAGCCGGGCGCAGTCCTTCCCACACGAGCTCTCCGGAGGTATGGCTCAGCGCGTAATGATTGCCATGGCGCTGGCCTGCGTGCCGGAATTGCTGATCGCCGACGAGCCGACCACAGCGCTGGATGTGACCATTCAGGCGCAGATCCTTGACCTTATCCTGGACATGCGCGAGAAAATGGGCACGTCGGTCATTCTGATCACCCACGACCTGGGCGTCATCGCCGAAATGGCCGAGCGCGTGGCCGTGATGTATGCAGGCATGATCGTGGAACAGGCCGATGCCGAAGAGCTTTTTGATCATCCGCTGCACCCGTACACGCAGGGCCTGATCGGCTCCATTCCGATCCTCGGAAAGATCAAAGACCGCCTGGATGTCATTCCCGGCACGGTCCCCAACCTGATCGATCCGCCGGTCGGCTGCCGCTTTGCTCCGCGCTGCGCGGCCCGGATCAAGTACGGATTGAGCATCTGCACCCAGGTTGAGCCGGATCTGGAAGAGGTCAAGCCCGACCACCTTGTCCGTTGCTGGCTGTACCAAAACAGCGAAGGCCACCGCGCACCCCTGCGGGCGCGCTAATCCCTGTTATTGGGAGTCCTTGATGGCTCAGAACAAAAACTCCAACGAGACTCTGGTGCAAGTCGAGCACCTCAAGAAGTATTTCCCCGTGCGCGCGGGCGTAATGCAGCGCGTGGTGGCGCAGGTGCTGGCAGTGGATGACGTGAGCTTCTCGATCCACAGAGGGGAGACGCTGGGTCTGGTCGGTGAATCAGGCTGCGGCAAGACGACAGTCGGGCGCACGATGCTGCGCCTCATTGAGCCGACGGCGGGTTCGGCCATCTACAACGGCCGGGACATCTTTAAGCTGAAGGCTAACGAGGTGAAGGCGGTCCGGCGCGACATGCAGATCATCTTCCAGGACCCGTATGCTTCGCTTGATCCGCGCGTGCCGATCGGCGAATCGGTGATGGAAGGCCTCCACATCCACAGGATCGGAACACCCAAGGAGCGCGTGGAGATCATGCTGGAGACGCTGAAGAAGGTGGGGCTTGAAACCTACCACGCGCGCCGCTTTCCGCACGAGTTCTCCGGCGGGCAGCGCCAGCGGATCGGCATCGCGCGCGCGCTGGCGCTGCGTCCAAAGTTCCTGGTGTGCGACGAGCCGGTCAGCGCGCTGGATGTCTCCATTCAGTCGCAAGTGCTCAACATCCTGAAGGATCTGCAGCAGGAATTTGGCCTCACGTATCTGTTCATCGCGCATAACCTGAGCGTGGTCGAGCACATCTCCGATCGAGTGGCGGTCATGTACCTGGGGAAGATGGCTGAGCTCGCGGATCGTATCGAGCTGTATAACTCGCCGCTGCACCCGTACACGCAGGCGTTGATGTCGGCCATCCCGGTGGCCGATCCCAAGCTCAAACGCAAGCATCTCATCTTGAAGGGCGATGTGCCGAGCCCGCTCCGACCCCCCAGCGGCTGCCGTTTCCATCCGCGCTGCCCGATCGCGCAGCAGATCTGTTCCGACAAGGAACCGGAGTTCCGCGAGCTGAAGCCGGGGCATTTTGCGGCCTGCCATTTTGCCGAGACCTTCCTGTAGAAAAGCGGAGTGCTGCCCGGGAGTTCAGGGGGGTCCTGAGCCTGCTACATACCGCGCCCGGTTCATTGGAACACCCGGAACTCGATACACGCCAGGGACGCTCAGTGCCGAGACCGCACTGCATGGCGGTCATCGGAAGGTCAATCTCCGAACTATTTACTGTGGCCTACATGGAATGGCGCGACCGATTCGCCGCCTTCAAAGATTCCGATCTGCACCCGCGCGGTATGATACAATTTCCGCGCCTGATGCATTGGGGCGTGGTGCAAGGGCAGCACACCAGACTTTGAATCTGTGGATCTTGGTTCGAATCCAGGCGCCCCAGCTGTGGTCAACCCGCATCCCGCCGAGCAGGCGGGAATTTTTCTCTCAGTCGTCAGCGGGCATCCGCATCAAACTGAGTGGCCCTCGCCAAATAGTGTGCCATGTTCTGTTCTGAGAGTATGGAACCAGCCCCGAAAGGCACCCGACAGAGAGTGCCGGGCGTCTAAAGGAGTCCTATGAAAGTTGCGTCCGTCTTGCTTGCCGCTGGGCAGGGCACGCGCATGAATTCCAACTTGCCCAAAGTACTGCATCCGCTTTGTGGCGAACCCATGCTCTGGCACACGCTGCAAGCTGTGAAAATGGCATCCAGTGAAAAACCTGTGGTGATTGTCGGGTATGGGGCTGATCAAGTCAGGGCCTTTGTGGGGATGGAGGCGGACTGCGTCCTCCAACAGCCTCAATTGGGCACGGCGCATGCCGCTCTGCAGGCCGAACCCCTTCTTCGTGGCAAAGCAGACTACGTGATCGTGACGTACGCAGACATGCCCCTGCTGCGCGAGGCGACCTTCCGACGGCTGGTCGAGACCCAGCTCGCCAATGCCGGACCGATCAGCCTGCTGACCGTCGTGGCACCCGATCCGCGCGGCTTTGGGCGCATCGTGCGCAACCCCACCGGCACGGTGAGCGCCATCGTCGAAGAGTACGTGGCAACGCCCGAACAGCTTGACATCCATGAACTCAACGTCGGTGCCTACTGCTTTACATCAGAGTGGCTTTGGGATGCCCTGCATCGCATCCAGCCCAATCCGCAGAAGGGCGAGTACTATCTGACCGACGTCGTTGAACTAGCCACCCGAGAACATCTGCCGGTTCAAGCGGTCCTGCACGACGACCTGATCGAGACCATCGGCATCAACACGCGCGTGCATCTAGCGGAGGCGGAAGCCGCCCTGCGCCAGCGCATCAACCAGCAGCATATGTTGAACGGGGTCACCCTGACGGACCCCGCCTCCACCTATATCGACGTGGGAGTGGAAATCGGCAAAGACACCCGCGTCCTGCCTAACACGCACATTCAGGGCAAGACCGTGATCGGAGAAGCGAGCGTCATCGGACCCAACACGGTGATTCGCGACTCGACCATCGGGAACAACTGCCGGGTGCTGGCCTCGGTGATGGACGAGACGCTGCTGGAGGACGATGTCGATGTCGGGCCCTTTGCCCGGCTGCGACATGGCGCGCATCTGTCGAGGCACGTGCACATGGGCAATTTCGGAGAGGTTAAAGACTCCTATCTTGCGCCGGGCGTGAAGGTGGGCCACTTCTCCTACATCGGCAATGCCACCATCGGCGAAAACACAAACATAGGCGCCGGCACAATCACGTGCAATTTCGACGGCGAGAGGAAAAACCCCACCGAGATCGGTGAGGATGTCTTCATCGGTTCGGACACAATGCTGGTGGCCCCTGTGAAGATCGGCGCCGGCGCAAGGACCGGCGCGGGCGCGGTTGTGACAAAAGATGTCCCGCCCGATACGCTGGTCGTCGGCATGCCGGCGCGCGGCATCCGCAAGCTGCAAGGGAAGCCGAAAAAGAAGCAGGCTGAGTGAGTGGAGCGTGAGTCGCCACCCACGGCAGCTCTCGCGAAGACCGCTCGCGAAGACCGCTCGGGACAACCGCTCGCCACAACCGCTCGCAATATCTGGTGGAATCCATGGCTCTCACAAGACAAGAACTGCAATCGCTGATCGATCTCGCCAACGAAGCACGCCGGCGTGCATACGCCCCGTATTCGAAGTATCGCGTGGGTGCCGCGCTGCGCACGAAGACTGGCCGGGTCTACACCGGCGTGAATGTCGAAAATGCCGCCTATCCCGCAAGCATCTGCGCGGAACGCACGGCGGTGTTCAAGGCGGTCTCCGAAGGCGAGCTTGAATTCGAGATCATTGCGGTCGTCACCGATAACGGCGGGTCCCCGTGCGGATCGTGCCGCCAGGTGCTGTCCGAGTTCGGGTCGGATACGATCGTTTTGATGGCAAACAGCAAAGGCCAGCTGATGAAGGAAACCACGGTGAGGGAACTGTTGCCCGAGGCCTTCAGCGCCCGGCATTTGGATGCCAGAGATCCGTGAGAAGAACGCGGAGAGTGGCAATTCGAAGGTATCGTTTCGTCCGCATCCCTTGTCGAGTCTGAAGCTTTACACCACTGCTCTCCAGCCTCTAGTTGCCAGTCCCTTCCCGCCTGCCATGCCCGATTTTCATTCATTTCGAGTTGAAGCGGTAGTGCTGCGCCATTCCGACTATGGCGAGGCGGACCGCATCCTGACCCTGTACGCCCGCCAGCTTGGCAAGACGCATGCTCTGGTGAAGGGGGCGCGCAAAATCACGTCTCGCAAGGCGGGGCATCTGGAGCCATTCACGCACGTGAAGCTCCAGCTGGCAAAAGGGCGCGACATGGCCCTGGTGACCCAAGCCGACACGATAGAGGCCTACATGCCGCTGCGCGAGGACCTGGTCCTGACAGGCCAGGCCTCCTACGTCATGGAACTGCTGGATCGTCTGACTTATGAAGATGGCACCGATAACAGCACTATCTTTCGGCTGCTCACCGAGACTCTGGCGCGGCTGGCCGCCAAATCCGACCCCTGGCTCGTGATCCGCTACTATGAAATGCGGTTGCTGGATAATCTCGGATTCCGCCCCAAGCTCTTCGAATGCGCCAACTGCGGGCGCGAGATTCTGGCGCAAGATCAGTACTTCTCATTCGCGTCTGGCGGCGTGATCTGCCCTGATTGCGGCCGCACCGTGCCCAATCTAGAGCGCATCTCGGTTGAGGCGCTCAAGTACTTGCGGCATTTTCAGCGTTCGAGCTACGCCGAGGCCGCACGCGCCCGGCCCGCTCCCGACGTCCAGGAGGAAACCGAACACCTGATGCAGGGCTACTTCACGAATCTGCTGGAACGCGATCTCAAGACGCCTGCCTTTCTCAAGAAGATCAGAGGCTAGGGCCAGGCAGTGATTCTGCCTTCAAGGATTGACCCACAACAAGGCGCTCACAAGGATTTCAGTTAGGCAACATCCGCCTGACGCCATTCCATTCGCTTCGACCAGTTCAGCACGAGCCTTAGGGCGACGAACAGAACCACCGGTCTGAGTACCCGCCAGAAAAAGCTCTGGAACCACGCCCAATGCAGACGATAGAGGATCTGTGTGATCACCGTCCGCGTGGTCAGGGCCTGCCCGAGCGGACTGCGCAGGATGCGGCGCCGGTAGTCACTGAACGAAAAATCATCGCCTGCCACAGCCTCGCGGATGGCCAGCGCCGCGACCTGACCATATCCGAGGGCAATGCTGATGCCTTCGCCGAAGATCCCGTCCGCGCCGGCCGCGTCTCCCACCAGGATCACGCGCGGGACCGAGAGTGGGCTGAAGGGCCTGAACCAGCGGAGGGGATGACCCTCCAGATCGCATTCCCCAAGGTCATACCCGTGCCTCCGCATCTCCTCCGCCAGCGGCGCCTGCAATGGCGGACGCTTGTGGCGCGCCAGCACGTTCGTGTCGTAGATGCCCCAGCAGCGCATCGACTGGCCCTTGACTTGCGTCGGGAAATCCCACGTATACCCGGCAATGCCTTCGGGCACTGGGAAGAAATCAAAGTAAGCCACCTCGGCTTCGTGCCTATCATGGTGAGGGGCGACTTTCGCCGACACTGCCTCATCGCCCTTCGGGCTGCCCGCGGCGTCATCAAGGTCGGGTGTAATCACCTCCAGCAGGCGCGCAGTGTGTATGGGGGCCTGCGGCAGCACACAGCGCCGGGTCACGCCCGTCGATCCGTCTGCACCCACCACCGCACTCGCTTCCAAACTCCCTTGGCTGGTCTCCACAACGACATGGTCGGGGCGCGGCTGCACGTTCCTCACCGTCACGCCCTCCCTGATTTCAATGCCCGCATCGCGCACCTGCTTGGCCAGCCATGCGTCAAACTCATCGCGCCGAATCATCCGCAAGGCATGCGTCCCGGGCAGCGACAGGGTCAGCCCTGTACCGGCGAAATCGAGGTGGGCTTCCGCAGCATCCACATGCGGGACTTCGCTCACATCCAGCCCCAATCGCTGGAGGATCAACTCGGCGTCCGCGAGCAGCGCTCCCCCGCACAGCTTCGGTCGCGGGTAATGTGCCTTCTCCAGGACCGCAATGCGCGGAGAAAGATCAGGCGCGAACTGCGCCAAGTGCAGAGCTGTGGAAAGCCCGGCGGGCCCTCCGCCAATGATCAGAATATCTTTCTGCATTGCGATAGTTCAACCACACAACACGCACGCCGCGTGGTTCGTTCCCCGGACCGCAGGCCCGCTTTCCACCAGGGGACGACGTGCTTGGCCACGGCTAGGTAAAGGCCTCCGCAACTCAGCACCTCCATGACGATCAGAAACATGGCCAACGGACGTATCAGATGTACCCAGTGAATGATCGGTTTGGCAGGCGGGGTCCAGGCTGGGCGGATTGTACACTACAAGAATCACAAGCATTCGTTCTCGGGACCATATCGGGCAATCGGTCGCATGCGTACGGTATAATGCTTTTGCCATCCTCATTCCACGATCCAAAATCAACAATTTACCAT
>JBGPAT010000076.1:0-9528 GCA_041480885.1 Anaerolineae bacterium | reverse complement strand
AGCGGGCGATCGTGTTTCACAAGCATTACGCGGGCAGCAACTTCACCACATCCGGCACAGCTTCATTGCTGACCGGCACACTGCCGTGGACGCATCGGGCGCTGCGGCCAAACGGTCAGGTTGCGAAAGCATTTGTGACCCGCAACATGTTCAGCGCTTTCAAGGACTATTATCGGGTTGCTTACACCCACAACGGCTGGGCGTACACTCTGCTGCGACAGATGCAATCTCAGATGGATGAGCTGGTCGCCCGGGATAAGCTGCTCCTTGGATCCTACGATAGTTTCATCGAAAGCCTGTTTGGAAACGATGAGGACATTGCCACCGTAAGCTGGGCGCGGGACATGAAGATTGCGGACGACGGCTATGCCTATTCGCTGTTCCTATCGCATCTTTACAAGGTGCTCCAAGAGGGCAAGATCGCCAACCTCAAGCCTCTGTTTCCACGAGGTTTACCGACCACAGGTTCCGACAATGGTTTTCTTCTCGAACAAGCCGTGGATTGGATCGGGAATCTCCTCAAGGTGATCCCGACGCCATTCTTTGGGTACTTCCACTTTCTTCCACCGCATTATCCGTATAGAACATCGGTAGAGTTCTACAACCGGTTCAAGGACGACGGCTACCAAGCCGTGGACAAACCTGTGGATGTGCTTGCTCCCCGCAGAGCCACTATAAACCTGCTGGGGCCGCGTACGGCCTACGATGAGTTTGCTCTGTATGTGGACCGGGAATTCGCCCGGTTCTACGATGCTCTGCAGGCCTCCGGCCTGTTGGACAACAGCTGGGTGATATTCACGTCCGATCATGGCGAGATGTTTGAACGGGGGATCCTGGGCCACAGCACGGACGTACTCTATCAGCCGGTAGTGCGGATCCCTCTCCTGATCTTCGAGCCTGGTCGTGAGGTTGGGATGGACATCCACGACGTCACAAGCGCCGAGGATGTGCTGCCCACGCTGGCACAGCTTACCGGCCATCCCATCCCTGACTGGACCGAAGGTGAGGTTTTGCCACCGTACGCAGCAATCCGGCCGGATCCCCTGCACAGCGTGTATGCTGTGCGCGCCAACAACAACGATCCCGCTGCCGCCCTGACCCAAGCCTCGACAATGCTTGTCAAGGGACGCTATAAGCTTCACTACTACTTTGGATACACCGACTTCGGCGTGAACGAACTGGTCAAGCTCTATGATATTGAGGCAGACCCGGAAGAGTTGGTTGATCTACATCGTTCGAAACCGAAGAGAGCAGCTCTGATGCTGAAGGAGCTGAAAGCCAAGCTCGCCGAAGTGAATAAGCCCTATCTTCCGGCCGCCTAATGGTCTGCAGCGCTGCAAGAACAAAGAGCCGCCCGCTGGGCGGCTCTTTGTTCTCCTATCTCATATTACATCATGGTTCCGAAATACTTCTTCCAGAAATACACAATCAGAAGGGTCAGACCGACGGGCATCAGGAATATCAACACGCCGCCGAAGAAACCGGACAGGTACGGCCCGACGACAGGGATGGCCTCGAAGCCTTTTGCAACTGCGAAAAGCAGCAGGACTCGGATTGCGAAGTGGACGATGTCTTCCGAATCAAGGAAGAAGATCGCGGCCAGGATGCCGGCCAGGAGCAGGAGCCATCCCAGGTATGGTTCGGCCGCAGTGAACTTGAACGCGCCGACCACACCTGCGACAACCAGGCCTACCACGTAGACCCACTTCCAAACGTCGCCCATGCCGGCGCTTGCGGCCTGGGTCTTCTGTGGAGCTGATTTCTTTGTTGGCATTTTCCTTAGTCTCCTCTCGATATAGTGGACCTATTGCATGTTAAGAAAACACGCTCGGCTCGCCCGAGTTGCGGGCTTTAGAGGGAAAACCCAAGGCGCTCTGGAGGGATGCCTGCGCTGGAACGACCCCGCGGATCCTGAACCGCGGGCTGCAGATGGCAGCTTTATCTTCGAGCACGGGGAGGGGTGGAAGACGCATTATAATCTGCCCGCTCCATGAGAATACTCACTGTACTTACGTACTATCGTCCGCATACCTCGGGGCTCACCATCTATGCGGAGCGCTTGGCGCGCGCCCTGGCCAAGCGCGGGCACGAGGTCACCGTGATGACCACGCAGTATGATGCCTCGCTGCAGCTCGAGGAGCGGATGGATGGCATCTGCGTACGCCGCGTCCCTGTCGCATTCCGGTTGAGTAAGGGGGTGATCGCGCCGACCTTCGGGCTCGTGGCGACCAAACTGGTGGCGGAGCACGATGTAGTGCAACTGCACCTGCCCCAATTCGACGCGCCGGGAGTGGCCATGCGCGGACGTCTCCTGGGCAAACCGGCAGTGCTCACATATCATTGTGACCTGCGACTGCCGCCGGGAATGTTGAATCGCTTCGTAAATCTTGTGGTTCAGTGGCAGAACAACATGGCGGGCATCCTGTCCAACAGGGTGGTGACCTACACACAGGACTACGCTCAGCACTCGGCTTACCTATCCCGCTACAAATCCAAGCTTCGCACGATCCTTCCGCCGGTTGAATTGCCTCCGCCGGCAGAAGGGGCCGTAAAGGCCTTCGCGGAAGCGCACGATGTTAGAGTGAAGCGACCGGTCATCGGCATGGCGGCCCGATTTGCGGCTGAAAAGGGATTGGAGGTGCTGCTTGAGGCCCTGCCGGTGATCCTGCACAAGTATCCAAGCGCGCAGGTCCTGTTCGCGGGGCAATCAGAGAACGTCATGGGAGAACGGGCATACGCGCAACGCCTCCGGCCCCGCATCCGCGAGTTGGAGCAGGCAGACCACTGGACATTCCTTGGCAACTTGAGCCCGGCCGAGATGGCCGCGTTCTACCCCAACCTGAACGTGTTGGTGGTGCCGTCCCTCAACTCGACCGAATCGTTCGGCCTGGTGCAAATCGAAGCCATGCTCAACGGAGTGCCGTGCGTGGCATCCGCTTTGCCGGGCGTGCGCATGCCCATTCAAATGCACGGTATGGGCCGTGTGGCCCGGATTGGTGATCCAGCGGACCTGGCCGACTCCATTCTTGAGGTCCTGTCTGAGCCCGGGAAGTTCAAAGGGGACACCGAATCGATCCGAAGAGCCTACGATCCCGACACCATTGCGGCGGAGTACGAGAATCTCTTTGAGGGTTTGATGAAGCAGAACAAGTAGTGGCATTGTGAAGGGCATGCAGGGGAGATACCCATGCATTACTGGCTTGAGGCCAGCAGAACCCTATGAAGGATCTTCTTTTTCTCCAATTGCGCGACCTTCCGTATTTTCGTGCCCTCTTGCGCGCGGTGGAAAGCACGTTCTATCAGGATCGCCCGCTCCCTGAACCTGTCTACGATGTGGGTTGCGGAGATGGGCACTTTGCCTCCCTGACGTTCGAACAGAGGATTGATATAGGCCTCGATCCCTGGCATTCGCCGATTCATGAAGCCAAGCAGCATGGTGCATATCGGGCACTGGTAGAGGCCGATGCGGCACAGGCGCCTTTTCCGGACGCGTACTTTGCCAGCGGGTTCAGCAATTCAGTTTTGGAGCACATCCCGGATGTGCAGACGGTGCTGGCCGAGACCGCGCGCGTGTTGAAGCCGGGCGCCCCGTTCTACTTTAGCGTGCCAAACACGCGCTATTTTTCCGAGCTTTCCATCTCGCGCCTGCTCGGTAAGGGCTACACCGAGTGGTTTCGCAGGATCTCACGCGTGTCTCATGCCGATGAGCCGGACATCTGGCAGGCCCGGCTCGAGCGTGCCGGCTTTCAGCTTGAGCACTGGTGGCACTATTTTTCGCCGGCCTCCATGCGTGTGTTGGAGTGGGGGCACTACCTTGGACTCCCGTGCGTGTTTGCCCGGTTGATCAGCGGCAAGTGGATCCTAGTCCCGACAAAAACGAACTTGTGGTTGACGGAGCGTTCTTTGAGGCGATATGCCTCATCGGAACCGATTCCGAACGGCACGTTCACATTCTACATTGCGCGGAGAAGACTCTCTCATGATTGAGGCTTGAACGATGAAGATTCCATCACTACTGTTGGGCCCCACACCGCCATCATGGATTCTCCGAAACAGAGCGCCTGACTCGTCAGCGCAAACAGTCCTCCCGGAACTCAGAGCGATTACGGCATTCCTAGTTCTGCCAACACGCGCTCCCTGCGGCGCCTAAGGAAAGGGCTCGATACATTGGCTGGCAGGCGGATAGTTCGAGCAATTCCCGCGGCGGCCGCACTCCCGCCCAGCACCAGATTCACAAGTTTAGGAACGCAGAATACGATTAGGGCGGGTGCGAGCAAGAACGCGGCCGGGCTACCACTGTTCGACATCTCCGTGTGTGAGATGAGCATCTGATCGCTTGATCGGAGTGAATTGGCGCGGCGCACGCGAGGCGCGGCATTCGTGCTGGGTGATTTGCCGATACCGCCGAGATACCTAAGTCCCGGATAGCACCGCCGTCATATCGCTAGGGACAAAATAGGATGCGCGCATGGCGCGACCCCTTCCATGCGCATGCCTTATGTAGGAAATGATGCTGGAATCTCCCATGCTATAATCCCGCAAGATCAAGGACTCTACGGCATGTCTTTTGATGAAAACTATTTCTTCACGAATACCTATGCCGCCGTCTCATTTGCCAAATACAGCCAGTATTGGTGGTCGAATCGCTTCTTTGCGGCGCAGGCGCGCCGTTACGGACGAACCGGTTCGCGTTTGCTTGAAATTGGTTCGGGGCTCGGGCATCTGGTTGGCCAACTGGAAGATCAGTTTGAAACCTACGGTATGGATCTGAATCATTGGGCAGTAGCCCGCTCCAGGTCGGAGGCAAAACGCACGCAGTTGCAAACCTCCAGCGCGCAGGACTTGCCCTTCCGGAATGCGTCCTTTGGCGTGGTCATCATCAAACACATCATCGAGCATTTGCCGAGCCCGGAGCGAGCCCTGCAGGAAATCGGCCGTGTGTTGGAACCGAAAGGCATCCTGATACTGGCCACACCGAATCCGGATGGACTGTTGAAGCCCCTGAAGGGTGATAAGTGGATTGGGTACCAGGATCCGACTCATATATCCCTGAAGCCACCTGCAGAGTGGTTCGGGATAATCAAAAGCGCGGGTCTATCAAGGGTTCGCGCGTTCGCGGACGGTTTCTGGAACGTGCCTTATATCCCACTGGTGCCCTCCCCGATCCAAAAGCTACTGTTTGGTTCACTCGGAGGATTTCAGGCGATCACCGGTTTTGCATTCCTGCCTGTGCGGTGGGGTGAAAGCCTGATTGTGGTTGCCCGAAAAGAGTGACGACCAGTATCCATGACTAGCGAATCACAGGTCCCCAACCACGGGTCTCCTCAAGAGCCGAGCGTGCTCGACTATCTCAAGTCGAAACTGTCTGCCGGCGGCAGCCCGAGAATTGAGATTCCGCTGCCGGGCGCGCGAGGGGATGGAGCGCAAACGTCCAGGGGCGAGACCGCGAAGCATGACGTTCAGCGAAGTAAATCTGCGGTCGCCACGGCGACATGGCCCTGGCGATCGCTGCTCGCTCTCGGGTTGGCGCTTCTAGCTCAGCATTTCTATGAACCAGCGACCGCCTCGCCTCAAGCCGGCAGTGTCCTGTACGTCGCTGCCTTAGGACTGCTTGTGTGGGCTGCAGTGCGGGGCGAGTGGACGCTTGAATCCGTTCCAGCGGCCACAGCCGGTAACGATCCGTTGACATTCCGACGCCGCGCCTTCATTGCGGCAATCCCGTTCATGGTGCTGGCATTCCTGTTCTTCAGGGGCAACATGTTCACGGGCCTGAACCTGATGCTATGGCTGATCGCCCTGGGCTTGTTCGTGTGGTCGATGTGGCTGAACGGGCCGCAGGCGCCTTCCCTTGGCCCCCGTCTTCGCGCTTATGTTGTACGAGAGCGGTGGCAACTCACGATTACTCGTTGGACACTCCTGCTTGTCGCGGCGTCTACCATCGTGGTTTTCTTTCGTGTCTATCACATACAGCAAACGCCGGCCGAACCCTTCAGTGACCATGCCGAGAAGCTCCTTGACGTCTACGACGTCAGCCAGGGGCAAACCCACATCTTCTTCCCCCGCAATACTGGACGCGAAGGTATCCAGATGTATTGGACGCTGGTCATTTCCTGGATCTTTGGTACGGGTTTGTCATTCTTAAGCCTCAAGATCGGAACGATCCTGATCGGCCTGTTCACGCTTCCGTATGTCTACCTGCTGGGTCGGGAGGTGGCGAGCCGGCGTGTGGGCCTGCTGGCGTTCCTGCTGGCAGGCATTGGCTACTGGCCGAACGTGATTTCCCGGATCGGGCTCCGATTTCCCCTGTACGCGTTGTTTGTGGCCCCGGTTCTGCTGTACCTGATCCGAGGCCTGCGCAACCGGAATCGCAACGACTTCATTGTGGCCGGCATTTTCCTCGGTCTGGGCTTGCACGGCTACAGCCCATTTCGCATCGTGCCGATTCTGGTCGTCGCTGCGTTCGTCCTGTTCGCCCTGCATGCCCAGTCGAAAGGCGCGAGACAGTTGGCCTTGATCTGGCTGGTGATCAGCGCGCTCACGTCGCTGATCATCCTTCTGCCCTTGCTGCGCTATGCAACTGAAAATCCGGCCCTGTTTTCGTACCGTGCCATGAGCCGATTCAGCGGAGTCGAGCAGGCTTTACCCGGCCCGTGGTTTCAAGTTTTTCTCTCCAACACGTGGAATGCGCTCAAGATGTTCAATTGGAACAATGGCAGCATCTGGGTTCATTCGTTGCCGAACCGTCCGGCCCTGGATGTGGTCACCGGCTCGCTGTTCCTGATGGGCGTAGTGCTGCTGCTCGTCCGTTACGTCCAAAAAGGCGATTGGCTCGATCTGTTTCTGCTGCTCTCCATCCCGATCCTGTTGCTGCCATCGATCCTGTCGCTTGCCTTTCCCGGCGAGAACCCCGCATTGAATCGCACGGCCGGCGCAATCGTGCCCACGTTCCTGGTGGCGGCGATGGCGCTCGATGGGCTGATCCGGGTGATAGCGGCCCAAGGTAGAGGCTCCGTGTGGGCCTATGTGGTGACCGGTGTCCTGCTTTGGGTATCGGCATCGCAGAACTTCGATTTGGTCTTCCGTCAGTTCGACCAGAACTTTCGTGTAAACGCCTGGAATTCATCAGAGATGGGCGCGATTGTTAAACAGTTTGGTCTGGCCTACGGTGAGACGGATACGGCCTGGGTCGTGCCGTTCCCATATTGGGTGGATACGCGTCTGGTCGGGGTCTGGGCCGGGATACCGAACAGGGACTTTGCGATCTGGCCAGATCAACTGGCAGAGACGTTACAATCATCGGGGCCGAAGCTGTTCATCGTGAAAGCCAGCCTGACCGATCCCAAGGCGAACGATCAACAGACGGTGGATCTGCTGAGAAGGCTATATCCGCAGGGCGCCTTGAGCCTTCATCGATCAGCCGTACCTGAGCGCGACTTCTGGGTCTATTTCGTCCCTGCGCTCACATCCCCTTGATTTGAGTTGAGCTAGACGTGAACTGTCGGAACGTGACATGACGAACGCCCATCGCGCCTGGATCTATGACCTGCTGCTGGTCCTGGTGCTGGCTGCCGCGACTTACTTCCGTGTTGTGGGCCTGAGCTGGGATGCGGAGCAGCATCTGCACCCGGATGAGCGTTTCCTGACAATGGTGGAGAGCGCGCTGGAGGTCAAGAAGTGCGCCGCGCCTGGCGTGACTCTTGAAGCCTGCCCGCCGGATCAGATCCGTTGGCTGGCGCTGAGCGATTACCTCGACACGGAGACGTCGCCGCTGAATCCGCAAAACCGCGGCTATGGTTTCTTCGTCTACGGTGATCTCCCCGTCGTGCTCGTGCGCTACATCGCCGAGTGGATGGGGCAGACTGGCTACGACCAGGTGAATTTGGTCGGACGGCAGGTCTCGGCGCTCAGCGACCTGCTCACGATCCTGCTCATCTACGTCATTGCTTCACGCTACTATGACCGCCGCGTGGCCCTGCTGGGCGCAACATTCTCCGCGTTTGCCGTGCTGCAGATCCAGCAATCGCATTTTTTCACCGTCGACACCGTCGCGAATCTATTCATTTTCCTGACGATCTATTTTGCGATCGAAATCGCCTTGAACGATTCCAGAGCGCAGGCTGCAGAGGCCGCGGCCAGCCGTGCCTCTCAGCTCTGGCGATTGGTTCGCGATCCGCTCTTCCTACTCAGCCTCGGTTTCGGCGTCGGGTTGGGGCTGGCTGTGGCGTCAAAACTCAATGCTGCGCCCTTGGCGGTCCTGCTGCCCGCCGCGTTTTTGACCCGATATTTTGGCACGGATCAGAAGCGGCTTAGCAGCGGTGATGACACACTTCAGACCGGTTATTGGTTGCGCATCCTTGTATGCCTTATCGCAGGCGCGGCCGCCTGCCTGCTGACTTTCCGTCTGGCCCAGCCCTATGCCTTCGACGGGATCGGGCTCAACCCTGCCTGGCTGGCCAACATCCGTGAGCTCCAGGGCCAGGCCAGCGGCGACGTGGATGTGCCGTTTGCCCTGCAATGGGCACGGCGGTCACACCTGTTCTCCTTGACCAACCTCACGGTGTGGGGATTGGGCCTTCCACTGGGTATCCTGGCCTGGGTTGGTTTCATCTGCATGGGATGGCGCATCCTGAAAGGTGAGTTGCGACACCTACTGTTGTGGGGCTGGACGGCGATCTATTTCGGCTGGCAATCGCTGGTCTTCAATCCCACCATGCGCTATCAGTTGCCGGTCTACCCTTTGCTCTGCATGATGGCCGCATGGTTCATCATCTATCTCTGGGGACAGGGCAGGAAGAGGAAGGGCAGAAAACTGTCCTTCGTGCTGCCGGTGGCCTCCTTCCTGCTGGGGTCGGCGGTCCTCTTGCTTACCCTCGCCTGGGCCTATGCCTTCACACGCATCTACACGCGGCCCGTAACCCGGGTCGCGGCCACACGCTGGATCTATCAGAACGTGCCGGCAGCAATCAACCTGCATATACAAACCGGGGATGGCTCGGTCTATCAGCAGCCTCTGTCCTTCACGACCGGGGCCGCGATCACAGCGGAGGCGCCTTACGAGCTGCCATTCGTGGCGAACGCCAGTGGCACTCTATCCGAGGTCTACTTCCCGCACATAGCTGAACTTGGCGCAACGGCACCTCAAACACTCCGTCTTTCCCTCAGTCTTCCCCCAAACGGATCCCTCCCGGACCAGCGGTTGGCGGGCGCTTCGTTGACCTCAGATTTCGCGGCTGGCTCCGATGCCCGCGGCAAGGAGTACACGCTCGCGCTGAATCGGGCGGTAAGCCTCAAAAAGGGCCAGATGTACGACATCCGCCTGGATGCCGAGGGGGCGCTGACGCTGGCCGGCGCGGCTCCCATCAACGAATCGGACTGGGATGACGGCTTGCCTCTGCGGCTTGGCCCCGAGGGATACGACGCCTATGGCGGACTGTATCAGGGCGGCCTCAACCTGCAAATCTACTGGGACGATAACGCTGACAAGCTGCAGCGCTTCGTGACCACGCTGACCCAGGGTGACTACATATT
>JBGPAT010000075.1:0-9630 GCA_041480885.1 Anaerolineae bacterium | reverse complement strand
GCGCCTCCATGATCTTCTGGAACCTGCGTACTGAACCATCGTGTTCCCAGAAGGTCATCGCGGCAGCGCGTTCGATTGCGCCTCCAGATAGAAGCCACTTATGCTCACCCGCGCGCGCAACCTGGAAATCGCGCGCATCGCTCTTGGGCCGATAGACCGGAAGCGAGGCCGGAGTCTCGGGAGGCGGTGGAGCTGATTCCAGTTTCTGCACGGCCATCATCAAGACGGGATAGATATCTGTCCGCGCTAATGCAGATATGGGAATGAGCTCAACCTTCTTCTTCTTGAAGGCTTTCCGGAGTTCGGGCAGCCTCTCCTGGACCTCAGGCTGGTCGATCTTATTAAGCGCAACGATCTGGGGCTTCTGTGCGAGGTCTGGATCAAACAAGGCGAGTTCCGAATTAATCTGGCTGTAGTCGGCGACGGGATCGCTTGACATGCCATCCAGAAGATGAATCAGCACGCGAGTCCGTTGAACGTGCCGGAGGAAATCGTGCCCGAGCCCTGCGCCACTGGAGGCGCCCTCGATCAGGCCGGGGATGTCCGCGAGAACCACGGCCGTATCGTCATCTACGCGAGCCACACCAAGATTGGGCTCGAGCGTGGTGAAAGGGTAGGGCGCGATCTTCGGCCTGGCATTCGTCAACGCGGAAAGCAGCGTTGACTTGCCGGCGTTTGGTACGCCAATAATGCCAATGTCGGCAATGAGCTTCAGTTCGAGCTTCAGGCGTCTTTCTTCACCGGGCTCGCCGCGCTCGGCCGTGCGAGGGGCCTGATTGCGCGAGGTTGCGAAGTGCTGATTGCCCCGGCCGCCGCGCCCGGCACGGCAGATTGTGAGGCGCTGACCGGGCTTCGTCAAATCCCCGAGCAGGTCGGCGGTCAGGGCATCATAGACAACCGTGCCCGCGGGGACCGCGACGATGAGGTCAGGCGCCGATCTTCCGGACTTGTTGTTCGGCCCACCGTTCCTCCCATTGGCAGCGACGTAGCGCGAGACGTGGCGAAAGGCCTGCAATGTGTTGAGGCCGGGATTGACCTCCAGGATGACGCTTCCGCCTCGGCCGCCGTCGCCACCATCGGGACCGCCGCGAGGAACGAACTTCTCGCGATGGAAGTGAACCATGCCATCGCCGCCGGTGCCAGAACGGACCAGGATCTCGGCTTCATCAATAAACATGATCAGTCAGAGGAAGAGGCAACCAGGTATTGGAACGAAATGCGCACCGGATAGCGCACCCGCATGTTCGGGGAGTGCATGCTTCCATTATAGTCGTCCCGTGAGTCCCGAGGTCGATCTTGACCAGCTTAGACACTCTCCTTGGGTGGTCGTGCAGCGCCCAATGCGTGAGAAGAAATCAGTTGGGACGCGATCCATAGAGAAGTTAACGGAGGATTGTTGGGCGTGAAGCCCAACCTGATCAACCCAGGAGAGACGGTCGAGGTGGCTGCAAAAGGTCCACTAGGCGAGCTGCCTAAGTGGCCTTCCGCACGGAATAATCGGATAACTATGATACACTTCGTCGCTCATCCGATCGGGAGCAGTCATGTTGTTTCTTCTAGTGGCGCTGGCGCTGACCTACTCATTATTGAACGGATACCGCGATTCGTCGAGCATCCTTGCGGGCGTGATTGCCTCGCGTGCCATGCGGCCGCGTCTGGCATTGTACCTGGTGGCATTCGCTGAATTGATTGCGCCATTCCTGTTCGGGTCAGCCGTGGCCCGCTCAATTACCACCGGCCTGTTGAACACGCAGGTCATCACGCTGGACGCGATCGTAATCGCGATGGTTGCGGCCGTGATGTGGAGTGTATTCTGCTGGTGGAGAGGAATCCCGTCTTCATCTACGCACGCCTTGATCGGGGGGCTGGTGGGAGCGACACTGGTCATCAATGGTCCCGGCGCGATCCATATGTCGGGCCTGCTTTTTGTGCTGTTGCCGCTGGTTCTTGCTCCGGTCGTCGGGCTCATTGCCGGATGGATACTGATGAGCGTCCTGCTGTTCACGTTCAGTGGGGCATCTCCCAAGATCAACGGCCTGTTCCGCAAGGTGCAGGTGGGCGCGGCGTTCCTGCTCGCCATGTCCAACAGCGCAAACGATGCGCACAAGTCCATGGGTATCATCACGCTGGGTTTGATATTGACGGGCCGCGCCACACCTTCGACGGTGCCGATCTGGGTGCTGGCCGCGTGCGCGGCTGCGATTTCGCTGGGAGCGTCACGCGGCGATTGGCGGCAAATTCGCAACCTGGGAGGCAAGGTGTATCGAATCCGGCCGCTCAATGCGCTGGCGTCGCAAGCCGCTTCGACCGCGGTGGTAGTTGCTGCGTCGGCGTTCGGGATGCCGGTGAGCACATCTCATATCATAAGCACGGCGCTAATGGGAGCCGGTGCGTCGGAGCGCATCAACAAGGTGCGCTGGCACGTGGCAAGCGAGATGGCAACCGCATGGGTGCTAACGATCCCCGCGACCATCGCAGTTGCGGCGATCATTTTCGTGGTGGCAAGCGGGGTCGGCCAATTTGGGGCAGACTTCATCAGCCCCTTGATCACGCGCTAGAACGGCGCTGCGCGGATGCAATCTTGTCCGCGGCCATGAAGGAGGCGCGACAAACCATGGCCAGGGGCGTGCAGCATCGCCTATTTTTTCTTTCCGAACTTCCCCAGCAACAATTCGTACAGTGTGGGCTGACCTAGTTCTTGAAGCTCATATCGAACGCGTTGATAAGGCTTCGTGAGCTTGATGACGCGAGTGAGATCAATGGGCGTGCCGACGAGGACCAAGTCGACGTCGGAGGCGTTGATGGTGGCTTCGAGATCCTTCATCTGAGCTTCGCCATAGCCCATCGCCGGCAGAATCGGGCCGGTGTTCGGATACTTCTGGTAAGTAGCAGCGATGGTCCGGACCGCGAACGGACGCGGGTCCACGATCTCGGCTGCGCCGAAGCGGCGGGCAGCCACAAAGCCGGCGCCGTATGCCATCTCGCCGTGCGTCAAGGTCGGGCCGTCTTCAATGACCAGGACACGCTTGCCGCGGATGGCTTGTGGGTCATCGACAAACAGCGGTGAGGCGGCCTCGATCTGGATGGCCGTGGGATTCAGTTTCCGCAGGTTCTCGCGGACCGTGATCACATTCTCCGGATTGGCGGTGTCGACCTTGTTGATCACGAACACATCTGCGAGTCGAGCGTTGGTCTCGCCCGGATAGTACTTGAGCTCGTGACCGGGGCGATGAGGATCGGCGACGACGATCTGATAGTCTGAGACATAAAAGGGAAAATCATTGTTGCCGCCGTCCCATAGGATCATGTCCACTTCCTTTTCGGCAGCGCGCACGATCTTCTCGTAGTCCACGCCGGCGAAGACCAGGACGCCGTTGTCAATATGGGGTTCGTATTCCTCCCGCTCCTCGATCGTGGTTTCGTGCTCATCGAGATCACCGTAGTCAGCGAAGCGCTGCACTTCCTGACGGATGAGATTGCCATACGGCATCGGGTGACGGATGGCGGCCACCTTGTAGCCGAGCTCTCGCAGGATGAGCGAGACCCGACGCGTGGTCTGACTCTTGCCGGCACCTGTGCGCACTGCGCACACGGAGACGACGGGCTTGGTGGACTTGATCTGCGTGTATTTCGTGCCCATCATCCGGAAGTCTGCACCGGCGGCGTTGACCAGGGCGCCTTTGTGCATGACCACTTCGTGGGGGACATCCGAATAGGCAAATATGACCTGTTCCACAGCGTACTTCTTGATAAGGTCCGCCAATTCCGCCTCCGGGCGGATCGGGATGCCCTTGGGATAGAGTTCCCCCGCCAATTCGCGAGGATAAAGACGGTTCTCGATATCCGGGATTTGAGTTGCCGTGAACGCGACAACTTCGTAGTCGCGATTGCCGCGGAAAAAGGTGTTGAAATTGTGAAAATCCCGGCCGGCAGCACCCATGATGACGGTCTTAGTTGGCATTTTTGATCCTCCTGAAGCGATGATTGTAGTGGACCCGCCAGGGGGAGGGGGCCCGATCAATGATTTGGAAAGAGGGGTCGAGAGAGTCCAGTTCCCGCTGACAGAATCTAAAGCAAGAAGCACCTAGGGTAAAGAGCAGCCTGCCCCAATTCTCACATGACATCCGGCGCCTCAATGTCGAGCAATCTCAGCGCGCTGGCAAGTGTCTGCTGAACGGCGGCGACGAGACGCAAGCGCGCGTCGCGTACCTCATCCGAATCGGCCTGAAGAACCGGCAGCGCGTGATAGAACGAGTGAAAGGAATTAGCCAGCTCGTACGCATAGCTGGCCATAATCAGAGGGCGGTACTCATCGGCCGCATGTTGCACCGCGGCGGGAAAGCGCGAGATCAATTCGATGAGTTCGACCTCGTGGCTGTCCAAGTCGTAGCCGAAGTCGGCACCGGACGGCAAGCCGGCGACCTTCTTCAGAATGCTGTTGGCTCGAACGTGCGCGTTCTGAATATAGGGACCGGTGCGGCCTTCGAATGACAACGCGTTGTCCAGATCGAAAAGGATGTCGCGACTGTTGTCCACGGAGAGCATTGAATAGGCGAGGGCGCCGAGGCCAATCTGTTGTGCGACGCTGCTTCTCTCGGCCTCTGACATGAGCGGCGCCTTTTCGGACTCCAGCGCCAGCACGCGTCGCACAGCCTCATCCATGACGTCCTTGAAAAGCACTACCCGACCGCGACGGGCAGACATGGCACCTTCCGGAAGCGTCACGAAGCCATAACCGAGGTGAAAGCACTTCTCTGCTTGTGGGAAGCCCCAAAGCCTCAAGATCGCGAAGGCCTGCTGCAGATGCATGGACTGGCGGACATCCACCACGTAGATTGAACGATCCACATGGTACTTCTCGAACTTCTGCTTGGCCAGTGCGAGATCCTTGGTCAGATAGAGGGTTGTGCCGTCGGAGCGCAAGATGATGTTGGAACGGTATTTCTCCGATTTGAGGCCCAACTTCTCATCGATCTTGACAATTACGGCGCCGCCCTGCGGGCGCTCGTCATCCGCGATGCCGCGGGCGATCAGCTCGTCGACAATTTCCTTGGCGGGAGCATCCGCATCAGATTCAAAAAACCACACATCCATGTTGACATTGAGGATGCGCAGGATAGCGTAGAGTTCATCCAAGCTCCATTGGCGAGTCTTCAGCCAGAGTTCGCGTACGTGCGGGTCGCCGGCGTCCCACCGATGATAGTACTCCCGCCGTTCGGCATCATAGGTCTCGCGGCGGGCCTTCTCGGCGGGCGTTTCTCCTTCGCGCGGCTCGAGGAGGGCCGTGGCCTCGACGTAGAGTTGCAGCAGCCACTGCCCGCGCTCGTGAATGCCCTGCGGCTCCTGCCCCGAATGAAATTTGTCGTACACCCAGAGGACGGTGATGACTCCCAGACCAATGTCGCCGGGATATGAAGCGCGGACCGTGTTGAAGCCGGCAAACTCGACCAAACGAGCCAGCGACTCGCCAAGAATGGTGTTGCGGTAGTGGCCGATGTGGAACGAGTGGTGGGTGTTCGGCTGGGCATACTCCACCATGACGCGCTCGTCGCGGGCAGCGCCGCGTCCGTAGTCGGGGCCTAAGGCCAGGACCTGATCGACCACGCGGCGCGCGTATTCGGAAGTCGAATAGTAAAGGTTGAGGTAGCCTTTGGCCGCTTCGATCCGACTGATGCCGCTGCCCGGCACAAGGCTCGTTTTGATGAGTTCTGCAATTTCCTCGGCGCGCTGAGGCACACGGACATCGCGGCGAGAGTGCGCTTCGCTGGCGGCGGTCGCAAAAAAAGAGGTGGACAGCCCCCACTGGCCCGCGAAAGGTATGGGCGACCACTTGAGCTCCGCAAGGGGGATATCCTGCCTCGCGCAGACGTCGCGAATCTGCGCTTCAATGCCTCGTTGTTCCTCTTGAAACATCGCGGGCATTATATCATTTGAGATTCATCGTTCTGAATGCTGAGGGTGGATCCTTGAGGCGCGCAATGATCTGCCGTGCTCAGTTCGCAGGATCAATAGCAGACGTGTCGACTTTGAGATCGTAGTTTGCATACCGATGTACTGGGGGCAACTGTGCCCGCGCCTGACTAAGAGGTCGGTCCTTTCGCTGACGCTCGCGTTCATCGACGACCTCCAGGGGACATTGAATGCCGATCAGGTACGCTGGCAGGGTGGCAAACAGCCGAGCGCAATCCAAAACCCACTGGCGTTCGACGAGCACATGATCAGCGAGAATATTGTTGCCCGCGCGGGCCGCCGCAGCAATCGCCTCGTGCATGCCCGCGACCAATGTGAGACCCATTGCGCCCGCGCGAGAGCCGTCACCCAGGACATCCTGCCACAAGCGGGATCGAAGGTAGCGGCGAGGCAGCATGAAGATGAAGCGATCCAGGCCCATCTCGAGATATGGCGAGTCGAAGGAGTGCTGGAGAGACCTGATAATGCTTGTTTTTCAAGAGCTGGACGTGCCGTTGATGATGATGATCGTTCCAGGCATTTGCCATCAAAAAGCGGGAGCGACTGATCGCTCCCGCTTCTTCTGAAGAAACAGTAATCTGAGGATCAAACCTACTTCTTAGTGGTCTTTTTGGCCGCGGTTTTCTTCTCGGCTGTGTTCTTCGGGGTGGTCTTGGCTTTCGCTTCAGCCGCGGATTTGCCGCTCCTCTTGGGCTTGTCCGGGGCGGTCGCAGCCGATTCTGCTGCATGCTGCCCGGTCGCCGCGGACTCCGGGGCCATGCCGGACAGCCGTTTCATCAAGCGGCCCTTGCGACGCGCAGCATTGCGATGGTGGATGGCGCCCCTGCGAGCTGCCCTATCCAGAGCGCTGATCGCCGCCAGCACGGCGGCCGGGGCACCCTGAGCGCTGGTCAGTGACGCCCGCGCGTCTTTCACTGCAGCGCGCGCGGTGCCTCGAGCGTCTCGATTACGGAGGCGACGCTTCTCATTCTGCCGATTTCGCTTGATCTGGGACTGTATGTTCGCCAAAGTCGTTACTCCATTAGGCTCTCTTAGAGATTTAGGGGACAATTGTACATGAAGGGTTTGTTTTTGTCCAGCAATGCCAATTTTGAGGCCGTGACTCTCAGGGGATGGTAACCCTGTTTACGGAGAGGTGGCACACAGGTGGAAGCGTTAAACGCGCGCAAGACGAAAGGGCGAGCGCCCGCGCTAGTGCGCTCGGCGGCGAAAAGCGTGCTAAGGAGTTGGGGTCCCCGGTGGCACCGGCGTGCGCGGGGTGCTGGTAGGCGGGCGCGTAGCGGTGGCTGTGACGAGGTTCACTGGGATCTTCAGCTGCTGTCCAGCGTAGATCGCATTGGCGTCGGTCAGACTGTTGGTCTTGACGATATCGTCGACCGTGCTGTTGAATTTGGAGGCGATGCCCGCCAGAGAGTCTCCCGACTGCACCTGATAATTCACTATGGTGCCCCTAGACAGGTTCGGCGGAATGGGCGTCGCAGTCGGCAGCTTCAGAGCCGGATTGGGGATGAAGATTTGCTGGCCTGGATAGACAATCTGCGTGACAGGATCGATCCCAATGCCGGAGGCCTGATCGAAAGGATTGAGCATGAGGATCAAAGGAATACCGTCAGTGCCGAGATTGAACTTGTCGGAAATGGCCGTCAGTGAATCACCCTCTTGGATCGTGTAGATGAAGGGAGCTGACGGGGTCGTCGTGGCGGTCAGAGTAGGCGTGGGAGTAATCGTGGGGGTATCGGTGGGAAGTGGCGTAAGCGTCGGAGTAAAGGTGAGCGAGGGGGTCGGGGTGGGTGAGGCGAACAGCCCGCTGAGCGGGTGGCTCGGTCCCGTCAGCCAAACCGTAAGCAGGCCGAGGCCGGCGAGGACGAGAAGACCCGCCGCGCCGTAGACAAAGACAACATTGCTCTGCTGCCGCCGCTTGCGGTATGAGGCAATCACATCACTGGTGGATTCTTTGTTTTCCATGGATTAGCTGAGCCACCCGTCTGCGTCCATCTGGGCGCTCGGATAATTCTACCTGAACTCAGACGAGTCGGGGGCGGGGACAGTTTCAGAGGGGCTGACTCCACCAAGCGCGCACCCGGGAACGCGAAGAGAGGGGAGGACAGTAGCTCGCGGGCCTGTTTGCGAAAGGATCACATTCTCACGCGGCTCGCTCGCAGCATCGTAGGGGAGAGGTGATTGCCTAGCCCCCCGATATGTGACGGGTTCACCTTCCGAGGCAAGCAGCGGCCGGCTCACAATGACATACTTGCGAGGGAGATGGCTTTGTCAGTAGCGGCAGGACTCACTTGGCGGAGCGCCGAATGTGCTCCAGGTGTTCTTTGAGGAACTGGCCAGTGTAGGATCCCTTGGTCTTCTGCACCTGCTCGGGTGTACCCTCGGCAACGAGCGTCCCCCCGCGGTCGCCGCCCTCCGGGCCCAAGTCAATCAACCAGTCGGCAACTTTCACAATGTCCAGATTGTGTTCGATGATGATGACCGAGTTGCCGGCGTCGACCAAGCGCTGAAGTACTTCAATCAGCTTATGGACGTCCGCGGCGTGCAGGCCGACCGAGGGCTCGTCCAAGACGTACATGGTGCGTCCGGTGGCGCGCCGGGACAATTCCTTGGCCAACTTCACGCGCTGAGCCTCGCCGCCGCTCAACGTGGTAGCCGGCTGCCCGATCCTCACATAGCCAAGACCGACCTCCTGCAACATCTTCAACCTGCTGAGCATGGCCGGGAAGGCGGAGAACTCGCCGAGGGCATGGTCGACGGTCATGTCGAGGACATCCGCAATGCTGTGACCTTTGAACTCCACCTGCAGGGTCTCGCGATTGAAACGTTTGCCGTGGCACACGTCGCACGGAACGTACACGTCCGGAAGAAACTGCATCTCAATGCGCAGCTCGCCCTGGCCCTGGCAAGCCTCGCAGCGCCCTCCATGGACGTTGAAAGAAAAGCGCCCGGGCTTGTAACCGCGGACCTTGCTCTCGGGTAGTTCCGCAAAGAGCTTGCGAATTTCATCGAACATACCGGTGTAGGTACCGGGGTTGGAGCGCGGAGTGCGGCCAATCGGTGATTGATCAATATTGATGATCTTGTCCAACTGCTCGATGCCGTCAATGCGCTTGTGTTCCCCCGGCTGTGTGCGCGCGCCCATCAATTTGGAGGCGAGGGCGTTGTAGAGCACCTCGGTCATCAGGGTGGACTTGCCGCTACCGGAGACGCCGGTGATACACACCAGCTTGCCAAGCGGAATATTGACCGTCAGATCCTTGAGATTGTTGGCGCGAGCCTCCACGATCTTGAGACTCTTGCCGTTGCCATCGCGCCGGTGTTTCGGCGTGGGGATCTGCTTGCGGCCCGAAAGGTATTGTCCGGTCAGCGAGTGCGGATTGCTGAGGATGACCTTGAGCGGCCCTTCGGCGATAATGCGACCGCCGTGCTCGCCCGCCCCGGGGCCCAGATCAATGATCCAATCGGCCTCGCGAATCGTCTCATCATCGTGCTCGACCACCAGAACCGTATTGCCCAGGTCACGCAGACCCTTGAGCGTGTTGAGGAGCCGCGTGTTGTCGCGGGGATGCAATCCAATGGAAGGCTCATCAAGCACGTACAGCACGCCGACCAGCCGGGAGCCCACCTGAGTAGCCAAGCGGATGCGCTGGGCTTCGC
>JBGPAT010000074.1:0-9725 GCA_041480885.1 Anaerolineae bacterium | reverse complement strand
TCGCAGCGCGGTCCGAAGACGAGAGGGCGCTCATGACGGGCGACGTCAGCGTCTGCACCCAATTTGGCACGAAAATCAGCAGCATCAGGCAAATGGCTCCCAAGGTGCTCGGTCTCGGCATGCGGAGGCCGTGAGTTGCCGAGAAGCTTGGCCCCCGGTCAAGCGGCGTCAGAATGTGTGCGTGCAGGAGCTCAAGTCCAATCCCGGCCAGAATTGCTACATTGACCACACCGAATTGCGGCGCACTGCGCGGCAGGCAAATAAACATCGCCACAAAATACGTCGAAAGCCAGCCGGCTTTTTCCCTTCGCCCCGCAATCAATCCAATAAGAACGCATGTAATCGTGACTGGATCCAAGTGGGCAATCATATTGAGCAAGAGGAGATAGCCGGGAATCCATGTGCCGGAACGGGCGAGTGCCGCAAGGATCGAGAGTCCTTGCGACTGTAAAATGGGGAGCCACCATAATGCCGTGCACAAGAATATGATCAGTGCCGCAAGCGCGCCCGCAAACAATGTCCTCTTTTCGCGGAGCCGGAAGCCTGAAAGCAGCAGGGCACCCAGGCCCAACTCAAGGGCGGCTTCTGGGTGGGACAATACGGTTGCCGTCCCGAGCAAGCTCGTCAGGGCGATCCGTTGCCAAGTCGGGTGCCTGAAAAGCGAGTACAGCGAGTTCATGGCCAAGATGAAAAACAGAAAGCCAAAGGACCGCGTGATGCCGCCGCCCATGATGCGCCAGAGAAACACGTCCGGCAGAACGGCCACAGCCCATGCCGCGAAGGCCGCGGCGATCTTGTTATCAAGGTAGTGGTTGGCAAACTGGTAGCATGCGGGAATCGTGGCAGTGCTGATCAGCACGGGCACGATGCGCAATACCTGCAGCAGAGGCATGCCGGCCTGTGCCAGGAGTGCTGCCACGTACAGGCCCAAAGGCGGATACGCGAACGGGATGCCCGCCTGGTTATACGTTGTGTACAGAGGCAGCGCGAGATGATTGTTGAGCAGGTCTTGAATCATGCTGTAGAACAATCCCCCGTCGTTCAGAGGGAATTCGCGCGAAAACACCGCCGACGCTCGAATGCCAAAGCCCAGGATCACAGAGAAGTACAAAATCAGCTCTGGAGAGAATGACGTGTGCCAAGACTGGGAGTGATTTGACCCGCTATCCGTCATTGGTAATAGCTTTCAACAGTAGGATTCTGGTAGACCTCATTCAACGGTGGCAACACACCTGCCGCCAGCGGCCCGCCCTTGGAGTGCGGCAACTTTCCAGAATCATCGCCCGTTGCCGCGTGAGAAGATCACGACGTCCTGGGTTCGATAGGCACTCGTATATTGGGGATCCGTCGTTAGCTCAGATATCAGCGCATTCCCTCGTCGTTCTTCACCCGATGCCCTGCAGAACTGCTTGAGTGTACCGGACTTGGAAATGTAGATGTAATTGTAGGCCAGGCCCGATGAGGCTGCCTGCCTCGTCACGCACGCCTCAGGATCGTCCGCCTGAAGGCAGTTCTGCAGCTCCTGCAGTTGTCCGACTCGCGTGAAGAAAGCACCATTGCTTGTCCATTCATGACCCTGGATGGTGGTTTCGCTGACCATCCCTGTCAGTGCCGGGAACCATTCTTGCACGGGATCGCAAAACAATTCCGCGTCACCTGTCATCACGAGAAAACGGCTGCCCGCTGGCGTGTGATCGGCGATCCAGGAAAATGCACTTCGATTGGCGTCGGATAGGCTGGTGACCGCGAGCTGATTGCCAGCATAAACCGCAACCGCGAACAGGAACGCGGCAAGGTACCAGAAAAGGATCTTCACTGCCGTGCTCTCCATGCACATAGCAAACGGCTTCTTTCGAACACTCTCTTCGATTGCCGCGATGCGTGGAAAGATCACCTCGTGCAGCGCAATGGATCCCAGGAGCGCCAGCGGGATGATGGAGACCGTTGCCGCGCCCCGCGGCTCCACGATGAAAGGCAGGAAAAGCCATGCGGGCAACAGGTAGTCTCTCTTTGCGAGGCAAGCGATGAGGCCCACCAAGCCCAGCGCCGCGATTATTGTCATCGCGGGCTCCTCGGCGAAGGTCATGATGAGCGGATTGAAGAGGGCAAGGGAAGTGTGTAGGCCCGTTTGCGTAGCAGAGACAAAGGGAGCGAGGCCGAACTTCAAGATCAGTGGCAGCCACCATGCTGCCGTGACCACCACCACCCCGAGCGCAATCACGGCGCTCCGCAAGATGCCTTGCATGTTGCGGCCCTTCAGAAGCCAAATCAACAGGCAGACCGCAACTACGTGGAGGGTGGCTTCCGGGTGAGTCACGACAACTAGGGAGCCCAGCAGGATCGTCCAGACTACGTGCTTCTTGCTTTCCTGTGAGTAGGCAGCATAGAGGCTGGAAACGGTCAGCACGAGCAAGAGCTGTCCCAGGCTGCGCGTCAGCCCACCGCCCATGATCAGCCAGGTCATGCTGCGCGGCGTGAATGCATATAGAAACGTCGCCATCCCGGCCTCGAACCTGGAATTGAGCAGCCTGCGAGCCAGCCCGTAGATACCGATCAGGATGAGGACCAGCACGGAGGCTGGCATCCATTGAACCACAAGGATCGGATCAATTCGTAGCAGGCTGCTGATGCCTGCGCCCGCGTAGAACCCGAGCGGTGGATAGACGAAGGGGATGCTCAGCCCGTTGTAGTGGACGTAGTCCGGCAACCGGAAACCGTTCTCCTGGATGGCCCGGATCATCACGTAGAACAAGCCGCCGTCATTGATCGGAAACTTGGCAATTGCCGGCTGCTGAAGATATAGCCAACCGCCCAGTATCACCGCTGCGAGGGCGATCAAGTACCCGATCTCATCCAGCGAAAGGTTTCGGCGAGCCTTCATGCGGTGCCGCACTCTACTTCAAGTATTTTGTCCGCCATTCGTACAGCTTGTTTAGGGCTTCGATAGGGGAGAGGTTCGCGGGATCCGCTGCCCTAAGTTCATCCAGCAGAGGATTTGTCTCCGGAAACAGCGCCGCTTGCTGGGCAGCGTGCGGATTCGTCTGCACAGCTCGTCCGGCAGATTTCTCCAACTCCTTCAAGATCTCGTGCGCGCGCCGGACCACTGGGCCGGGCAATCCCGCCAACTGGGCAACGTGGATGCCATAGGATTTGTCTGCTCCGCCCGGGATGATCGTATGGAGAAACACGACCTTGCCGTCCGCCTCGGAAACGGCAACGTTGTAGTTCCTCACGCCCGGTAGCAAACCCTCGAGTTGGGTCAGCTCATGGTAGTGCGTCGCAAAAAGCGTCTTCGCACGCAGTTTGGGATTATTGTGAATGTATTCGGCCACCGCCCAAGCAATCGAAACCCCGTCGTAGGTGCTTGTGCCGCGTCCAATCTCGTCCAATATCAACAGGCTGCGCTGCGTGGCGTGGTGCAGTATGTTGGCGGCCTCAATCATCTCTACCATGAAAGTTGACTGCCCGGCATGGATCTCGTCCTGAGCGCCAATACGCGTAAAGATCCTGTCGACAAGACCGATATGGGCGGAAGTTGCCGGAACGAACGAACCCATCTGCGCCATGAGCACGATCAAGGCGACCTGGCGCAAATACGTGGACTTGCCGGACATGTTCGGGCCCGTAATCACGCGCACCAACTCGCCATCCCCAAACACGGCGTCGTTCGGAACATAACGATCCCCGTGCAGCGACTGCTCAACCACCGGGTGGCGACCTGCGCGGATGTCGAGGCCGATTCCCTCTGCAACTTCTGGCCGAACGTAGCCTCCGAGTGCGGCGGCCTCGGCCAGAGCCGCGTAGGCGTCCAGTTCTGCCAGCACTCGCGCGGCCTGCAGAAACGTGGCAACCGAGCCGGCCAGTGCCGCGCAGACCGCGCGGAACAGCCGCAGTTCGATGTCGCGCAGGCGCTCCTCCGCGCTGAGCACCAGAGTCTCGTATTCCTTCATTTCGGGCGTGATGTACCGCTCGCCGTTGACCAGAGTCTGCTTCCGAATGTAGTGCTGGGGAGCTTTGTTGGCCGCGCCTCGCGAGATCTCAATGTAGTAGCCAAAGACCTTGTTGTAGCCCACCTTAAGCGATTTGATGCCGGTGCGCTCGCGCTCTCCAGATTCCAAGTTGGCAATCCAGTCGCGCGCGTGCTGAGAAGCTGAAGCGACGGAATCGAGCTCCTCCGAATAGCCCAGTCGGATAATGCCCGTGTTCTGCAATGTGGCTGGCGGCTCGTCTGCGATTGCGGAGCGCAGCAGCTCAAGTTCCTTATCGAACTGCGTCAGGTCTTCTGTTCGGAAGAAGCTGCTCGCAGCCTCGAACACGGCAGGCAAACCACGATGCTCAGGCACCGGGGACGGTTCGACAGCCGCAGCGGGCCCTGCTCGAACGATCTGTGCGATCGCCGGCAGGCGTCCCAGGGCATCCCGCAGGCTGACCAGGTCGCGAGGTTGAGCATGACCGGAAAGGATGCGGTTGACGAGACGCTCCACATCGGGCAGCGGTTTCAGCGCGGCTCGAATTTCCGCGCGCTGCAGACCATGCTGAACGAAAAACTCCACACGGTCCTGTCTCGCCTCTATCGCAACCACAGACAGCAGCGGCCGGTCAAGCCACTGCTGAATCAGCCGTTTGCCCATCGGCGAGACGGTGCGATCAAGCACACCCAAGAGTGACCCCTGGCGCTCCCCGCGCAGCGTCTGATCCAGTTCCAGGTTGCGGCGGGTGGAGGTATCCAGGTTCATGAACTCCGCCAGCGTGTACGTGCGCAGGCTGGCCAGGAGCTTCAACGCATCTGGCTGGGTGATTTGAAGATATTGCAAGATGGCCCCCGCCGCCCGAGCCGCCAGCGGACGTCCTTTGAGACCAAAACCCTCCAACGTAGCCGCACTGAAGTGCGCCAGCAAACTTTCCTCACATTTGCCCGGTTCAAAACGCCAGGCTGGCCATGGGGTGAGATGCGAGGTCAACGCCTCAGGCAGCTGTTGGGTATCGGGGTAGATGATCTCGGCTGGATGGAGCCGCGCCAACTCCGCCTGCAAAGATTCACCTGGGATTTCAGCCGCAGCGAACTCACCCGTGGTGATATCCGCGTATGATAGGCCGCACATGACGTCAAGGTTGCCCGCTGTATTGGAGGCGCTGTCGGACACGATTATGGCCGCAAGGTAGTTATTGGCGTCTCCTGGCAAAAGCCCTGACTCGATAATCGTGCCCGGCGTGACAACTCGTACCACTTTGCGCGGAAAAATACCTTGGGCCGGTTGGTCGCCTACCTGTTCGCAGATGGCGACGTGATATCCCTTCTGGATCAGCCGCGCCAGATAATTGTCCACTGCATGATAGGGGATACCGGCCAAAGGCGCGCGCAGGCCCTTGCCAATCGGCCGGGTAGTCAGCACAATGTCAAGCTCGCGCGAGGTGGTCTCCGCGTCCTCGTCGAAGGTCTCATAGAAGTCGCCCAACCGAAAAAAGAGGATAGTATCCGGATAGTCGCGCTTGATCTCCAGGTACTGCTTCCTTATCGGAGTCACATCATCGGGCATATCTCAATTCTATGGGCAAGGGTACAAAAGAGCAAGGGGATGACAGTATAATTCCAGGTGCGTAACGCCGAGAGGTTTCAATGTACAAACTAGTATTGCTGCGGCACGGTCAAAGCACGTGGAATCTCGAGAACCGCTTCACGGGGTGGACGGATGTTGGACTGACGCAACAGGGGCGTCTCGAGGCTCTTTCAGCGGGTCAGTTGTTGAAACAGAGCGGCTACGGCTTTGATATTGCGTACACTTCAGTCTTAAGGCGGGCGATCCAAACGCTGTGGATCGTCCTGGAGGAAATGCAGCTCGAGTGGATTCCTGTGGTCAATGCCTGGCAGCTTAACGAGCGGCATTACGGCGCTCTTCAGGGCCTGAACAAAGCGGAAACAGCTCAAAAGTTTGGTGAGGCGCAGGTGAAGCTCTGGCGCCGCAGCTACGACGTCCCGCCGCCTGCGCTTGAGCTTTCTGACGAGCGACACCCGAGATTCGACCCTCGGTACGCGAGTCTGCGGCCCGATGAATTGCCGGCAACCGAGTCGCTGAAGATCACGCTGGAACGGGTCCTGCCGTACTGGCACAGCACCCTGGCCCCGGTCATCAAGAGCGGGAAACGCGTCCTGGTTGCCGCGCACGGCAACAGCATGCGAGCTATGGTCAAATACCTCGACAAGATCTCCGACCAGGAGATCCCCGAGTTGAACATCCCGACGGGCATTCCATTGGTCTATGAGCTGGATTACAAGCTGGCCCCGGTGCGGCATTACTATCTGGGTGATGCGGAGGCCGTGGCAAAAGCGGCCGCCGCCGTGGCGAATCAGGGCAAGGCAACCTAGCATTGCAGCACTTGAGGTCTGAGTCTCGACGCGGCACGGAGATCTAGCATCGGTCAGCCGTCCGGTAGGTCTCTAAACTCGGATTTTGTGGCCGAGTTGCGCCGGCAATTCGCCGGCGATATTCGGCTTGACCGTGCCGCCCGGGTGCTCTACAGCACAGACGCGTCCATCTATCAAATTGAGCCGCTGGGAGTCGCGATTCCGCGGACGCAAGACGACCTGCACGCCGCCGTGGAATTGGCGGCGAAGTATCGTGTTCCGGTTCTGGCGCGCGGCGCGGGTTCGTCGCTTGCGGGTCAAGCGATTGGTGACGCCCTGATATTGGATTGCTCGCGCTGGCTGGATGAGATCCTTGAGATCAGGCCGGCTGAGCGCTTGGCCGTGGTTGAGCCGGGAGTCGGTCTGTCGTCGCTGAACCGGGCCGTCGGCGTGCATGGCCTGCAGTTTGGACCGGATCCGGCTTCTGCGGAGCGGGCCACGATGGGGGGAGTGATATCCAACAACGCCACGGGCGCTCACTCCATACTCTATGGCATGACGGCTGACCATCTGCGGTCTGCCGATGTGCTGCTGTCGGACGGGAGCCGGGCCACGTTGGGGATAATCAGGGGAGGGCTCCGTCAGCAGGAGCCGGGGAGAAATGCCCACCTGGACCACGCGGGTCCGGCAGAAGGAAGCCTGATGCGCTATCAAGCCATCGTACGCGCTGCCATGCAGATCCGAGATCAATACGCGGGTGCTATCAAAGCCATCTCCCCGCGCTCATGGCGTAATTCGGCGGGCTACCGACTCAATTACCTCTTGCCTTGGTCACCTGCCGCACCCCCGGAATGGACCGGCGGGCAATACCCCGGGAACTTGGAGTCGGGCGAGCTGAATCTCGCCCATATTCTCGCTGGAAGCGAAGGAACGCTTGCGATCATCCGACGGGCAACGGTCAGCCTGGTGCCGAAACCCAAGCACACGGTCCTGGGAATTATCCGGTATTCGGATGTTAGCGAGGCCTGCGAGGCCGTCCCGGCTATTCTCAAACACGGTCCTTCGGCGGTGGAACTGATTCCGGAGATGATTTTGCGATTGGCGCAGAACGTGCCTGCCTATGCCAGGCAGCTGAGTTGGATGTTGGGTACTCCGGCAGCCATCCTGGTGGTCGAATTCTCGGGCGATCACGTCGCTGCACTTCGAGAGGCCGCCGGCAGCTTGGGCTCCGAAGTTATGGTCGTCGAAGATTCCGAGTCGCAAGCGCAGATTTGGAATGTGCGCAAGGTGGGGCTTGGCATTCTCGATTTGCGTCCGCAGTCGGCGCGGCCGGTTGCGTTCATCGAAGATTGCGCGATACCAGTTGAGAGGCTTGCCGAGTTCGTTCGAGGGATCGAGCGAATCATGGCTGAGCACGGAACGACAGGTGGCATCTACGGACATGCTTCAGCCGGCTGCCTGCACATACGACCGATCCTGGACCTCAAGTCCGCGCAGGGAGCCCGCCACTTGCGCGAGATCGCTGAGGGATGCCTGGACTTGACCCTCCAGTTGGGCGGCTCAATGTCGTCGGAACATGGAGATGGAATCGCGCGCGGTGAATGGCTGCGGAGAACCTACGGTGACACGTTGGTAGAGGCCATGCGCCTCCTCAAGACCGCGGCGGATCCGGACGGTGTGCTCAGCCCGCAAAAGATGCTGGATGCGCCAGCGATGGATTCGAATTTGCGCTACGGTCCGAACTATCGCGCCAGGGGGTGGACACCCGGAATGGATTTCCGTGCCAACGGTGGCCTGACGATGGCGATCGAACAGTGCAATGGGCAAGGGGTCTGCCGGAAAGACAACGGGGTGATGTGTCCGTCATTTCAGGCGACGCGCGATGAGATGCACTCGACCAGAGGACGCGCCAACTTGCTGCGGGCGCTGATCATCGGATCCGAGCAGGCACGCTCGCCTGCGACTGCAGCCGGGCGTGAAGGGCGACGCTCAGCCGTGCGGGGCGAATTGAGTTCCGCAGTTTTCGAGGCACTTGATCTGTGCGTGGCCTGCAAAGGCTGCAAGGCCGAATGCCCAAGTGGTGTGGACATGGCGAAGCTCAAGTCTGCGTTTCTGGCAGAATACTATTCAACGCGCTCCAGACCCTTGCGGGATTTCGCGTTTGGCTACTTTCACGTAACAGCGGCATTGCTGTCGGCCGCGGCGCCTGTGACGAATGCGCTGGGCAAGTTGTCCGTCTTCCGCCAGTCGGTGGTCCGCAGTTTGGGAATTACCATGGAGCGGCCCATGCCCAGATTCGCGTTCAGGCGAGCGCGCCCTCGGGTCCGGCCGGGAGGGACTCCCGTGCTGTATCTGCCTGATCCCTTTACGCACTATGTGGAGATCCAAGTCGAGCAGGCTGCTTTCGACCTTCTTTGGGCCGCCGGCTATGATGTTCGAGTTCTGAGGACGATGGGGGCTGGGGCGAGCCTCATTGCCAAAGGTTTCCTGGCCGGAGCCCGGCGTCACGCCCAGGCCCTGCTGGAGGAATTGAGACGCAGGGATGCAGATGGCGCGTTGGCAATCGTGGGGATCGAACCCTCGGAGCTGTCGGCGCTTAGGTACGACTATCGGGATTTGCTGCTCGAGCTTGACCCGGCCGGTGAAACCCGATTTGATAAGTGCCAGTCGGTGGCGGAGTTTTTGGTCAAGGCCGGTTACACGCCGCAGCTGCGCATAGCCACTATGAAACAACGTATACACTTGCATCCACACTGCCACGAGAATGCTGGCGAGGCGTCCACGGGCCAGGAGTCAATCGAGGTCAAAGCGAGCTCGAATCTGCTGCGCGCCTGCGGCCACGAGGTTGACATCATCGACGCGGGTTGTTGCGGGATGGCGGGCACCTTCGGCTATGAGGCGGAGCATTATATGCTTTCGCAGAAGATCGGAGGCTTGAGACTCTTCCCGCGCATCCGTGAACTGGGGGGGGAATTGGTGGTCGCCAACGGAGCCGCGTGCAGGATGCAAATCAGTCAAGCCACGCATGCCGCGGTTGAGCACCCTTTCGTAATTGCGGCGCGCGCCGTGCAGCTCGCCTGAGGCCGGCGCCTCGCGGCCCCTGCAACTAGCCGGGCGTCCAAGAGAATGTGGCCAGGGTATCACCGGCCAGACCAGATTTTGCGCGGGCGGATTGACAATTGTGTTGCCAAGAATTGCCCTGGCGATGGGAGCGCCGGGCGTGCGATTATAATCTCCGGCATGAAGGCGGGCCCGCACTGGTTGCTTGTGACCTTGGGTTTGGCGCTCTCTTTGAGTTTCGTCCCAGGGATCAGAGGCACGGCGGCATCCTTCGTCACGCAACCGGCCGCAGATTCAAGCGCTGTGATCAACGTGGTCAATT
>JBGPAT010000073.1:0-9740 GCA_041480885.1 Anaerolineae bacterium | reverse complement strand
GGATGGGAATACCCGGCGCGTCCTGGCGCGTGTCTTCAATGTTGCTGAGCTGGCCAATGCGACGCCGGGCGAGACGATCCTGTGGGAAATCGCGAGGAAGCACCTGCCGGTGGGCCAAGCCGCTGCCTACAATCAGGGCATAATGGATATCGGAGCGATGATCTGCCTCCCGCGGCACCCTGAATGTAGAAGCTGCCCGCTTGCTGGGATTTGCGAGGCGCGCAAGCTTGGCATCCAGGAGAAGCGACCAGTTCTCTCGCCGAAAAAGGTCGTGCCCCATCACGTCTCGGCCTCAGCAGTGGTCAGGCGCCGCGGCCGTGTCCTGTTGGCAAAACGAGAGTCAAAGGGATTGTTGGGTGGTATGTGGGAATTCCCCAATGTGGCTTTAGACGTGGCTTCGACCCGACTGCGGCGATCGATGGACGGCCTCTCTCCTGCTCTCGAGCACGGCTACGGTATCAAGTTGCGCGTACGAGACGAGATCGGAACGATACGACACGCGTACACTCATTTTCGCGTCACCGTCCGTGCTTTTGCCTGCGATATGATCAGGATGTCTCCTGCCGAGAATCTTCGTTGGGTGAGGATTCAAGAGTTGACTAGATATCCGATGGGCCGAATTGATCGGCAGATTGCCGAGCAGCTCTAGCCCCTGGCGTTTCTTACTGCATGGGCACATCGGGACTTTCTCGGAGGATGTGCGGAGGGCGGGAATATTCTGTGGACGCCTTTTCTGAGCAGCGGCGCCGCATGGTGCGCGATCAAATCAGCCGGCGCGGCCTTCATGATCCACGACTGCTGGCGACGCTAAGGGACGTGCCGCGCCACCTTTTTGTGCCTCGCGCTTCGTTGCTCGCCGCGTATGAGGATTGTCCGCTTCCGATCGGCTTCGGGCAGACAATCTCCCAGCCATATATCGTTGCGCTCATGACCTCCCTGCTGGAATTGCGCGCGGATGCGTGCGTTCTCGAGGTGGGAACGGGTTCCGGATACCAGGCTGCAATTCTCGGCCGGCTTGCACGCGAAGTGCATACTGTCGAATTAGTGCCCCAATTGGCGGCGACGGCCGAAGAACTCTTGAGGCAATTAGAATACAGCAACGTGTTTGTGCACCTGGGCGATGGTTCCCTGGGCTGGCCTGCCGCTGCGCCCTATGCCGGGATCATCGTGGCCGCGGCGGCGCCCGCCGTGCCGGCCCCGCTGTTGGAGCAACTGGCCGACGGCGGAAGATTAGTGATACCGGTTGAAAACGGTGAAGGATATCAACTCTTGAAAGTTGAGACCCGTCGGGGAAAAGACGCGCTCGAGGAGACGATCACCAGCGTGGCGTTTGTGCCCCTGCGGGGTCAATATGGCCGCGCAGTCTGCTGACCACGCTCGGTCGGTGAGCGATCAGGTTCTTCAACCCCAATTGCAGCCCCCAGCGACTCACGCTTTGCTCAAAGTCACGAACACCATCGGGCGGCGTTTGGTCGCTTCGTGCAAATAGCTCTTGACAGCACTCACGATGTCCTTTTGATTTTCCAGCCCACCGCTGTTCACAACATCCATGACGCGTTTGCGAACCTCGGGGATGAGCGTCTGTGCATCCTCAGGCGACACATACCCTCGGGTGATGACCTCTGGTGGGCTCAGCAGGCGACCCGTCAGTTTGTCAAGACTGATGTCAATCAGGAGAATGCCGTTGCGGGCCAGCATCTCGCGTTCGCGCATGACGTCGTCATCGATGTCACCGATCGATTCGCCGTCAACGAAGATGTAATCTCCCGGAATCCGCTCGCCCAGTCTGATATTGCCGCCACTGAGCTCCACGATCTGCCCATTTTCCACCACGATTATGTTCTCTTTGGGAACGCCAACCTGCTCCGCAAGAGCCGCGTGACGTGTAAGTTGGCGCAGCTCGCCATGGATAGGCAGGAAGTACTTGGGTTTGGTCAGGTTGAGCATGAGTTTTTGCTCCTACTGGCTGGCATGGCCGGATACATGGACTGGCAGTATTCCATCATAGATCACACTGGCCCCTCGCCGGATCAAGCGGTTGATGGTCTTGCTGATGGTTTCCTCGTTGCCAGGGATGGGATGAGAGGAGAGCACGACGGTATCACCGGCCTTTAGATCGAACTGGCGATTTGTTCCGGTTGACAATCGTCCTACGATCGAGGCAGGTTCACCCTGCGAACCCGTGCACATGATCACCACCTTGTGATCCTGCATGCTGAGCGCCTGCTCTATCGGGACGAGCAGCTCGTCCGGAATGTTGAGATAGCCCAATTTACGGGCGATCTTGACGTTGTCAAGCATACTGGTTCCCGCCAGCGCCATTTTCCGTGCGTGCCGTCCGGCGGCGTCGGCGACCTGCTGAATGCGCGAGATTAGAGAGGCAAATGTCGCGATGATTACGCGCCCGTTGGCTTCCGTGAATACCCGATCGAAGGCGGGGCCGATAACCATTTCAGACGGCGTCCAGCCCGGCCTCTCAGCGTTGGTCGAGTCTGAGAGCAGCAGGTCCACGCCGCGTCGCGAAAACTCAGCGAGCTTTGCATAGTCGGTCGGCCAACCATCGACCGGTGAGAGATCGAACTTGAAGTCGCTCGTGTGCACGACCAATCCCGCAGGTGTCGTGATTCCCAGCCCCACGGCGTCAGGGATCGAGTGCGAGATGTGAAAGAATTCGATTTTGAAAGGACCCAATTGAATTGAGTCGCCAGCTTGTACGGTATTTAGTTGGACCTTGTTTGACGCGCCGGCGCGCGCCAATTTGACCTCGATGAGGCCGCGGGTGAGCGGTGTGGCGTAAATCGGCGCGGGGATGTCTTGGACAAGGTGAGGCACAGCGCCGATGTGGTCCTCGTGCCCATGAGTAATGATGGTGCCCACCACCTCATTGGCACGCTGCCGCAGGTACGCATAGTCGGGGATGATGTAGTCGATCCCCAGCATGTCATTCTCCGGGAACATGATGCCTGCATCTACGATGATAATCTTGTGATCGAACTCGTAGGCAGTCATGTTCTTGCCGACTTCCCCGAGTCCCCCCAGGGGAATGATCTTCAATTTTCCTTGCTTGCTCATTTGGTTTCGTGTCCTCACTTATTGCTTCTTAGAATGCCCACTTACCCGCCTCTTGCGGTTGCGCTCGTCCAAGATTGCATGACACAGCCCCGCGGGCTGATGACTTCCGCGGGGCTGCTCCTGTCAACCTGCATGGCCGTGCAAAACTGCCACGTGGCAGTGAAAGTCAAATCCAACGGAATCGAGTATAGCAGGAGCGCCCGGATTTGTCAAAGTCGACGGCGCAACAATTGTGGCGATTGCCCTTTTCGTCCGCAAGCTTCCGGGGGATCCAAAATGGTTGCCCGGATCGAGCGCCCTTTGCCACGCTGCCTGGTTGGCGGGCTCGGCACGGCGAACGGCACCCGGGTACATACTCTCCGGTGCGGTTCGGCATGCGGCAATAGCATGTTCCGCGGCAATCAAAAACACCGGTGATAGAATGTCTGGAGGGAATCGCTCGAATGCAGACCTCGCGCCTGCGCGCTCGTTATCGCCGCATCATGGTTTTCTTTATCGGGGCGACAGCCAGCCTGGCTGTTTGGGAGATCCTCATGCCCCGCCTGGGGCTTGCGGTGCTCTCTCGCCGCACGCGCACTTCGCGATATCGCGATCTCGCAGCACGCTTCCGCGCCTTGGCCATCCGCATGGGCGGCGTGATGATCAAGGTCGGCCAATTCCTATCTGCCCGGCTGGACGTCTTGCCCGCCGAGATCACCGACGAGTTGGCTGGGCTGCAGGATGAGGTGCCGCCCGAGGACTTTGCCGTCATTCGGGTCTTGGCAGAACAGGAACTTGGATCGCCACTGGAGACGGAATATGAGACATTTGATCCCGAGCCCTTGGCGGCTGCATCGCTGGGACAGGTGCACCGGGCGCGCCTCAGGTCCGACGCACCTGAAGCCCCGCACTTTCGCGATGTAGTCGTAAAGATTCAGCGTCCCTTCATCGACCAATTGATCGATGTTGACTTTTCGGCATTGCGGCGCTTCGGAAGCTGGCTTCAGCACTACCCTCCTGTCCGGGCCCGCGTGGACGTGCCGGCTCTCATCGAGGAGCTGTCGGTCACCGTACATAACGAGGTCGACTACCTGGCGGAAGGCAAGAACGCCGATGCATTTGCGGCTAACTTCTCGGAACGAAGACGGATTCACGTACCGCGAGTGGCATGGAGCCGCACGACCAAACGCGTGCTTACGCTGGAGGATGTCTACGCTATCAAGATCACAGATTATCAGGCCATCACAGCCGCTGGGATCGACCGGGCCCAGGTTGCCCGAGCCCTCTTCGACGCGTACCTCAAGCAGATCTTTGAGGATAGATTCTTCCACGCCGATCCCCACCCCGGGAATCTATTTGTTTCGCCTGTGCAAGCGACGAGTCGCAGAAAGGCGAGCTGGCGGCTCACATTTGTGGATTTCGGAATGGTCGGCAGCGTGCCAGCCGAATTGCGGAACGGCTTAGGTGACCTGCTCGTGGCCGTCGGAACCCGGAATGCGGCAAAAGTGGTGGAGGCATATCAGACGCTTGGCGCTTTGCTGCCGGGCGCCGACGTCAAGCTGCTCGAGCGTGCTGAGGCCCAGCTGTTCGACCGCTTCTGGGGCATGTCCATGAGCGAGCTGCGCAAGGTGCGTCACGCTGACATGCGCGTATTTGCATTCCAGTTTCGCGAGCTTATGTACGCCATGCCTTTCCAGCTGCCGCACAATCTATTGTTACTCGGCCGGACTCTGGCGATTCTCTCCGGCATGTGCACAGGTCTGGATCCGGACTTCAACATTTGGAAGCAGCTCGCGCCGTATGCCCAGAAGCTGCTGGCGGATGAGGGAGTTTCCAACTGGGAGGGTTGGCTGGAACAGGCTGGCGACCTGGTCAGGGAACTGATCTCACTGCCCGGACAGGCCGGGCGCGTCTTGACAAGCTTGGAACGCGGTGAGTTGACCTTCAATGTCCCCCAGGTCAGCCGCCAGATCTATCACCTCGAGAGCGCAGTGAACCGCCTCGTCGGGGGCCTTGTGTTTGCGTCATTTCTGGTTGCCGGCGTAATGCTCTACCGTACAGGCAGTCTTGCACTCAGCCGCCTATTTTGGGGGCTTTCGGCTGCGTCACTGCTTTGGACGATTTTCCTGGCCCGCGGACACTCCCCCTGGCGCGATTGAACCCGAGAAGCACTGCCCGGCCGTCAGCAGAGCATTGGTCTCAAGCTTCCTTGCCCCTATCCTCGATCCGCTGAAGCGCGGCATCGATCATGCTGCGCCACGCCAATAGCATCTCCTTGCGCGCCTTGCGGCGGTGTTCGATGAACTCGGGGGGCAGGAACATCATCAGGCCTTCGCGCAACTCGTCGCGGGCAGCGCGCACGTGCCGGCGCGCGTCTTCAGGGATCTTGTCTTCAATGAAACTGCGTTTGGTGGTCTTCTCAGCCATCGCTACCTCACTTCGTCCGCACCTATTATAGCGCGGGACTGCTCCGGCATTTTTCATAGCTTCCCACCCGCTCTGGGGCACCAGGAGCTGTTCGGGCACGGTCACCGGGATGCCAGCATCTGCGGTTCCGAGCACATGCGCCGCACCCCGCGTGAGTGTCGACGCGAAACATCAGCCTCAATTATGGACCACGGGCGTTTTTGTTTCGCTTGCGTATCCGATCTGAGGGAGGGGCGTCCAGACTCTTCCCCTGTGGGCCTTGTTTTGTGCCGTCCGTGCGCCTATGCAAGGTCGGCGGCACGGGCAATCATGTCCCCCGGACCGGGGGGCGCCGCCTTCGGCCCCGTGAGCTGTGCGAGCAGCATGGCAGAATGCGATCTCGTAGTTCTGGCCTCGATACGTGGTCCCCGCTTGAAGCGGAATTGGTGGCCGCGCGTGCTGCACCTTTGTTCACGACGCTTACCCTACGCTTTTCTTAAAAGGCGCGGCGTGTCAGGGTGCTGGGTGCAGGCTGCCTCTTGAGCCGGCATGGCATCTGTGCTACACTGCTCGCAAATCGCCATATGTACGGGTGGGGGCGGCGAAGGCCTCCACATATGGCTCTAACATCTGTTCTGGAAACTAGCGTCAATGCGCTGTCCGTACTGCGAGTATCACGACTCCAAGGTCTTGGATACATCTCACGACAGTCACGGCGGTATCCGACGCCGGAGAGAGTGCTTCAGGTGCAAGCAGAGGTTCAGCACGTATGAACGACCGGTTCTGGCGGCACCTCTTATTGTCAAACAGGATGGCACACGCGAGGAATTCGATCGCGAGAAATTGGAGCGCGGCATCCGCATTGCATGCGCCAAGCGCCCGGTTTCGGCTGCCGATATCGAGCGTCTAATCGGGCACATTGAATCTGAACTTCAACGGATGGGCAAGTCCGAAGTTTCATCCCGCGTCATTGGAGATATGGTCATAAACGGACTCAAGGAGATGGACCAGATCGCCTACGTCAGGTATGCGATCGTGTATTTGCGCCTGGATGACCTGGGCGCCTTGCGCAAGGAAATCGATAATCTTCTCAAGAGCTAGCTCGCTGCAGTGACGCCGCCCGTTGCCATCGGGCAGAGTAGCGTCGCTGCAGCCTTGTTGTACATGCAAGCGTTAAATATATCGGAGGAGAGTTTTCATGGTCACCAAACACGCAGCGATCGCTAAGCAGGGGCTCGTGCCGACGCCGGCCTTGCCGCCCGGATTGCCAAAGGCTGACTTGACCGCCAATGCACGGCAAGTTCTTGAGCGGCGCTACGTGCGCAGAGGTGCTGATCGCAAGCCTGGCGAGACTGTCGAGGAGATGTTTTGGCGCGTCGCCTACCACGTCGCCAGGGTTGAGGAGACATGGGGCGAGAGCATCTTGGAGCGGGCCAGGGAATTCTATGGACTGCTCATTACCAGAAAGTTCTTTCCCAACTCGCCGACGTTTACGGGCGCAGGCACACCGCTCGGCCAGTTGGCCGCTTGCTTCGTTTTGCCCATCACCGACGATATGGGACGCGACAGTGCCGGGATATTCCAAACACTGCGCGATGCCGCACTTATCCAGCAGACTGGCGGTGGGAACGGTTTCTCATTCTCCCGTCTCCGGCCTCAAGGCACGCTCGTGCGGGCGTCCGCCGGTCAAGCCACAGGGCCGGTCGGTTTCCTACGCGTCTACGATCATGCTTTCGGCGAGATTGCGCAAGGCGGAACGCGCCGGGGCGCAAACATGGGCGTGCTCCGCGTCGATCACCCGGATGTTGAGGCATTTGTAACTTGCAAGACGGACGAAAATCAGATCACGAATTTCAATATCTCGGTGGGCATCACCGATGCTTTCATGCGGGCAGTGCGCGATGATCAGGATTGGGAACTCCGATTCCCCGATGTGCATGACCCTAGGTATCGCGAGGTGCAGGGTACGCTTGAACAGATGGAAAAGGCGGGCGTGCGGATCCTGGTTCATCGGAAGCTCCGCGCACGGGCCCTGTTTGATCAGATTGTGAAACAAGCGCACCACAATGGCGAACCGGGCGTCCTCTTCCTCGACGCCGCCAACCGAAGCAATCCTGTGCCCCATCTGTATCACCTAGAGGCCACAAACCCGTGCGGCGAGCAATGGCTGGGTCCCTACGAGAATTGTTGCTTGGGCTCTCTGAACTTGAATGAGCACTGCGGACCGGACGGCACTGTTGACTGGGACGCGCTGCGCCAAAGCGTGATTACCTCGACTCGTTTCCTAGATGACGTGGTGGAGGCGAACGCCTACGTGCCCGCCGTGCCGCAACTGACAGACGCTGCACATAAAGCGCGACGGATAGGGCTTGGGATCATGGGTCTGGCAGACTTGATGTATCACGTGGGCGTACGCTATGGTTCAGTGACGGGTCAGGAATTCGGCGCGCAGGTAATGGAGTTTGTGCGTTTTCACGCCATGCAAGCCAGCGTAACGTTGGCAGAAGAGCGGGGACCTTTTCCCGCGATCCAGGGTTCGATCTATGACATGGATGACTTAAAATGGGCACCGCCTACGCCACTCTCAAGCTATGGAGAAGACTGGGGGAGGCCGGAGCTAAACTGGGGATCAGTTATGCAGGGCATTAAGCGCCACGGGATTCGCAATGCTGCGCAGACTACCGTCGCGCCAACGGGCACGATTGCGACGGTTGCCGGCTGCGAGGGCTATGGATGCGAACCTGTATTTGCCTTGGCGTACATTCGGCATGTGAATGACCATGGCAAGGACTTGCAGCTGACGTATGCCAGTCCGCGCTTTGATGAAGCGTTGAAGAGACTTGGTTTGGGCGAGGAAAAGCGGCAGGAAATTATCGAGCAAGTTATGCGGGACGGGTCTTGCCAGAGAATATCCGAGATTGCGCAGGACTTGCGTGACGTTTTTGTGGTGTCGGCCGACATCCCGGCTGAGGAACATGTGCGCATGCAGGCCGCGCTCCAGGCTTTTGTCGACAACTCGCTCTCGAAGACCATCAACTTCTCTCAGACTGCCGCGGAAGAGGACGTGGCCCGAGCCTACATGCTTGCGTGGGAACTGGGGTGCAAGGGTATTACTGTCTATGTCACGGGTTCGCGCGAGAAAGTAGTCCTGGAGACGAAGGCCACGGCAGAGAAGAAAGCACCGACTGCAGCGAAAACCGAAGTAGGCTCTTTTGCCCCCATCGCTTCCTGGGCAGATGGCAAGAAACCGCGCCCGCGGGCACTGCATGGAGAAACGTACAACATCGAGACTCCCGTCGGCAAAGCCTTCATCACGATCAACGAAAACGGTGGAGCGCAGCCGTTCGAGGCTTTTATCAACACCGCGAAGGCCGGATCTGAGACAGCGGCTGTTTCAGAGGCTATTGGGCGGCTCATCTCCTACATTTTGCGTCTATCCTCGCCCATTCTGCCCACGGAGCGAATGCGCGAGGTGGTCCGGCAGTTGATCGGCATTGGGGGCGGGCGCTCGCTTGGCTTTGGCCCGAATCGTGTGCGCTCATTGCCGGACGGTATCGGGCAGGTTCTGGACCAGTATCTGCGGCAAAAGGAAGGCTTGGTCAACGATGCCGTCGCTGATCGTCCTGACGCGAGGGCGGGCCACGCCATTGAAGCAGAGGCGGAAGCGGTTGGGCAGCCCGTCAAGATTGGCGATTTATGTCCCGAATGTGGTCAGGCGGCGGTGGTGAACGAGGAGGGCTGTCGCAAATGCCACGCGTGCGGCTACAGTGAGTGTTGAATCTCGGAGAGCATTTCAGATCAGGTGAACGCAGGAGCACGCATCGCGCCGACTTCACTCGTACAGCCATGGATTAGTCCGCAAGCAGTATACTTGTGGAAGCAAGACGAGGTGTTGATTCATGAAGGATCAAGAGCTGCGCCAACAGCTGCAGCGGCTGCACGACAGTATTGAGAATGCGGACCGCCTCGACAAAGAAGGTCAGCGTTTGCTGCGCGACCTGGATGGCCATATACAGGAATTGCTCGCTCGCTCAGAGGACTCTGACCTGCAGCCTAAGCCCGACATGATGACTGGTTTGCAGCAGGCCGTCCGCCACTTTGAGGTCACGCACCCCGCGCTGACCGCCGCGCTGACAGACCTGCTGACGGGCCTTAGCAACGCGGGCATCTAGGTAGATTCCGTCCGCTCCTCAAGACGAGCCGGCTTCCATGCTCAGCAGGCACGCGAGCTATGTCGTTCACCCTAAGTACTCGATCCACCGCGGCACGCGCCGGCGATGCAT
>JBGPAT010000072.1:0-9946 GCA_041480885.1 Anaerolineae bacterium | reverse complement strand
GAAGATCTATTCAACGTACGAGGCCAAGAGGGCTGCTCACTATGACTACATGGTGGCCATCACTCGCTTCAATCTGGACCTGCGGTCATATCCGGATGCGCCTATCGACCATGTGATCGAACGCGAGGGTGCGCTCTTGACGGTCATCAAGAAACCTTAACGGAGAGACAATGGCTGATCTACTTAAACGTATGGCCGACGGCGTAATTCTGGCGGACGGCGCCATGGGCACAATGCTCCACGGCCGCGGCGTAAGCTTCGAAAAGTGCTTCGACGAACTCAACCTTTCCAACCCGGCTGCAGTGGCGGACCTTCATCGCGAATACGTTGAAGCCGGAGCGCAGCTGATCCTGACGAACACTTTCGGTGCCAATCGCTTCAAGCTTGCCAAACACGGACTGGAGACGCAGGTCCGCGATATTAATAGGGCAGGTGTCGAATTGGCCAGGCGCGCCATCGCGGCTTCGTTCAAGGACGTGTTGATTGCCGGGGACGTCGGCCCGTTGGGTGTGCGCATTGCGCCTTTTGGGCGTGTGCAGCCGGAACAGGCAAGAGAGGCTTTTGCCGAGCAGGTCGAGGCGTTGTGCGAGTCGGGTGTCGAGTTGATCGTCATTGAGACCATCACCGATCTCTACGAGATACAGGAAGCGGTTCAGGCCGCAAAACAGGTGTGCTCCTTGCCGCTGATCGCCTCGGTCACCTTCACGCGCGATGACCGGACCGTGCTGGGGGATGACCCGATGGCCGTTGCCCGATCGCTGCGTAAGGCCGAGGTGGATGTTATCGGCGTCAATTGTTCCGGCGGCCCTGCCCAGTTACTTAGGATCCTCAAACTAATGCGCCAGAGCGTGCCCAATGGCCGGTTCTGGGTCAAGCCCAACGCAGGCTGGCCGCAGCAGGTCGGCGGACGCATCATGTATCCTGCCGATCCCGAGTACTTCGCGGAGTATGCCATCTCTTTCCGCGACGCGGGCGCACACATCGTCGGCGGCTGTTGCGGCACAACCCCCCAGCACATCGCGGCCATGCGCCGCGCACTGGATGCTTCACCCGCCATCGAGAGTCCTCACGTGACCGTGCTGGCCGAAGACGAGCTTGTCGAGAGCCCACAAGAGCAGCCCACTGAGTTTGCACAGAAACTCGCCGCGGGCAAATTCGCCATCGCAGTGGAGATGGATCCGCCGCGCGGCCTCTCGACGCACAAGTTGATTGCTGGTGCCTCGCTGCTCGCGGAGGCCGGCGCCGACGTGATCAACGTTGCCGATAGTCCCATGGCCCGCATGCGCATGTCGGCCTGGGCGGTCTGCGACGTGGTGCAGCGGCGTGTCAACGTGGAGACCACACTGCACTTCCCTACTCGCGGCCGCAATCTGCTGCGGGTGCAAGGCGACCTGCTGGCCGCGCATGCCATGGGCATACGCAACGTCCTGGTGATCATGGGCGACCCCACCGCGATCGGGGATTATCCCGAGGCAATGGACAACTACGATCTTGTGCCATCCGGCCTGATCAAGCTTATCAAGCAGGGATTCAATGCCGGCGTGGACCACTCAGGTACGAGCATCGGGCAGCCGACCAACTTCTTCGTGGGCGCGGCCCTCAATCTATGTGCACCCGACCCCTTCCAGGAGATCAAGCATCTTCACAGGAAGGTCCGGGCCGGCGCGGACTTCTTCGTGACCCAGCCCATCTATCGAGCTGACGACGGCATGGAACTGCTTTCTAAATACGAGGCGGAGTATGGCAAGCTGGACAAGCCGGTTCTGGCGGGTATTCTGCCTCTGGTCAGTCTGAAGCACGCCAATTTCCTGAACCATGAGGTGCCCGGAATTGCCATTCCGGAGGCAACGCTCAAGCGTCTGGATCAGGCAGGCGATCGCGCTGCAGAGACGGGCGTGCAGATCGCGGTAGAATTGATTCAGCAGATCAGGCCTTGGGCGCAGGGAGTCTACATCATGCCCCAGTTCAGCCGCTTCGATCTGATTGCCGAGATCATCGACAAGGTGAAGGAGTCGCAGAGCGCCGCATGATTATTCGGTGGTTGCAGCGAGGCGCCCTGATGCTCGTGGTCCTCGCCAGCCTGTACGCCAGCCTCCAGAACCTAGTTTCAACCAGAGATCTGGGAAGCATCAGCGACGATCCCGTCGCTAACTGGGAAAAGCGCTTCGAAACTCTCAAACGCCAGCTGCCATTCACTCGCGGACTGGTGGGGTACATCTCGGATTCCAGCGTCCCGGGAATCAACTTCAATGCACCCAACGATGAAGGCGAGTATGTGCTTACGCAATATGTCCTGGCGCCCATCATCATCATCAAAGGCACCAATCAGGAGTGGAACGTTGGCAATCTGAGCGGTCCTGCGTACGCGGCCTGGAGTAAGTCCAATCATGGCGAATTTGATGTGATGCCATTCAGGGACGGGCTGTACCTGCTCCACAGGATCGCACCATGACGGCGCTGACGATCCTGGTTTTCTTACCGCCCATCCTGACGGGCGCTCTCCTGACCCATCTTCTCTGGCCGGATCGGCAGCTTGGCAGCCTTGTCCTCAAAGCCTTCCTCGGGGCGGGAATTGGGCTGGGGCTCTGGTCCCTGCTGTATTTTCTTTTTCTGTTGGTATTTGCTGGCAAGGGCTGGTTCATCGTCGTCGAATTGGCGTTCCTCCTGGCCCTGTGCGCGGCTGTCATCTTACAGGAGCGAAAACGTGGCTCTGGCGCTGCTTCGCACGTCACAGCCCCCCGACCCACGCGCTTTCAGCTGATGCTGCTGGGTCTTGGCTGCATCGTATTCCTGGTTTCGCTGGTAAGCACGGCCAGCTATCTCCTGCGCCGCAGGCAGGGGGACTGGGACGCGTGGATGATGTACAACCGGGCGGCCCGATTTGTCTATCGCGATCAGGCCAACTGGCTCCAATCCTTCTCGCCCCAAATGGATCCGCTCTTCCACGCGGATTATCCCCTGCTTCTCGCCATGAATATCGCCTCCGGCTGGGAAACCCTCGGCACAGACACCCCGCACGTGCCCATGGTCCAGAGTGCCTTCTTTGCGGTCGCGTGCCTGGGCCTCCTGGTGACCGCGCTGGCTTCAGCCAAGTCGCTTGGTCAGGCGAGCGTCGGACTGCTGCTTCTGTGGGGAACGCCCGTGTTCGTGAATGAAGGCGCCCGGGAGATGGCCGACATACCTCTGGCCTTCTTCATCCTCGCGACAGCAATCCTGTTCTATCTATTCGCCGTGCACAAGAAACCAGGGCTCATGGTGCTGGCGGGCCTGAGCGCCGGACTGGCCGCATGGACAAAGAACGAAGGCAGTGTGCTGGTGATCGGCACCATCCTCGGCGCAATCCTGGGTTTCCGGAAAGCCAGGCCGGCGCGCTCGCTTCTGTGGGTTGCCGCAGGGCTGGCCCTTCCGCTGGCGATCGTGCTGTATTTCAAGCTTGCTCTCGCGCCACCGAGCGATGTACTTAGCGGCGGTCCGGCACGCTCGCTGCAAGACGTTTTGACGTTATCCCGCCACCTAGAAATCCTTCTTTCCTCCTCGCAGGAAGTTGTCAGTTTCGGCAGCTGGGGCATACCATTTCTTCCGGTCGGCATCATTCCGATCCTCTTGGTTCTCTACATACTTTTTCGCTCGCGTATCCCTGGCAGCCAGCGTCCGGCCTACGTTGCATCATGCACGATGTTGGGCGTCCAGGCCCTCGGGTATTATGGCATCTATCTCATCACGCCCTACGAGCTGGCGTGGCACCTGTCCTACTCGATCACACGCGTTTTTCTGCAGATATACCCGTTGTTGCTCTTCCTGGCCTTGAGCGCCAGCCTCCCAGTTGAATCGGCTCTCGAATCGATTACAGCCGGTGCCCACGGAGTGGAACATGCTGCTAGCAATTGACGTAGGCAACACCAATTTGACGCTTGGTCTCTATGAGGGAGAGCGGCTGGATCCGCATTGGCGACTCGCCACCGACCACGACCGCATGCCGGATGAGTACGGCCTCCAGCTGCTGGGCTTGCTCGCGCATGCTGGGCGCTCCGCGGGCGACCTGACTGGCATCTGCTTGGCTTCTGTGGTTCCGCAGCTCACTCAGCGCATTGCGCAGGCATGCCGGGAATACTTAAAGCACGATCCATTGATCGTCGATACCGGAGTGAAGACCGGTATCCGCATTCGCTATGAGGATCCGAAGGCTGTTGGCGCCGACCGCGTGGCGGATGCGGTCGCGACCATGCATCTCTACGGCGGACCAGCCTGCATCGTGGACTTCGGGACAGCAACCACGTTCAACGCACTGACCAGGGATGGGGAATACCTGGGCGGAGCCATCACCGCTGGCATCAATCTTGCCGCCGACGCCCTATCCACGCACGCGGCCAAATTGCAGCGCATTGATCTTCAGCGGCCGCCCTCCGTGATTGACCGCAACACCGTCCAGGCTATGCAATCGGGCTTATTGTTCGGGTACGTTAGCATGACGGAGGGCATGGTGGCGCGTTTTCGCGTGGAACTTGGTAGTGATATGAAGGTCATCGCAACCGGCGGCCTTGCCGAGATCGTGGCTCGGGAGACCAAGGTCATTGACATCCTCGCACCTTGGCTCACGCTCGATGGCCTGCGATTCATCTGGGAACTCAACCAGTAACCTCCGGTCGCCGCATCCACTCCGGAGTTCGCTTCCGCCCGCGGCATGCTGCGGCTGGCGGAAAGCCCTCTGTGCTTCGTGGATTCGGGTAGAATGCACCATTCGCGTGCTAATGCTCTCATGCCCGGTCCACATCAAATGAATCCATATCGCTCCTTTTACCTCGCCACAATCTTGGCTGCGGGGTGCAGCACCGCAGGTTATGCGGTCCCTCTCCCTTCACGGACTCCCCCGGCTATAGTTCGCAGCCCACTCGCCGGCTCGCTGGCGACGTCCACTGTAACCCCTCTGCCAACCATCACGGCGACGGCCACATCGTCGCCTGCGGTCACACCTTCGCCCACCTGGGTCGCCCAGGGCCCCGGCCACATACAAGTGCCGATCCTGATGTATCATCACGTGGAAGTCGCTCCGATAGACAGTTATCTGCGCGTCTCCGCCAGCAGATTCGAGGACGAGATCAGGCTTCTGCGTGACTGGCAATACACGCCGATTACGACCACTATACTGGTTCAGGCAATCACAAAGGGCGCCTCGCTTCCGGCTCGTCCGGTCATCATCACATTCGACGACGCCAACGAGAACACGTACACCACCGCCTTCCCCATCATGAAGAAGTACGGTTTCACCGGTGTTCTGTATGTCCCATATGACTACATCGGAGCTCCCAGCAAGTTGACGGTCGATCAGATCAAGGAAATGCTCAGCGTGGGCTGGGAAGTGGGCAGTCACACCTTGAGCCATCCCCCGAACTTCCTGGCATTGGATCCCGCCTCAATGCGAGCTGAAATCGTCGATTCACGCAAGAGATTGAGCGCCCTGCTCGGCGTTCCCATCCTGACGTTTGCCTATCCATTCGGCGATAACAGCAGCGCTTCCACGGACTATGTGATTTTCGCAGGATATATCGCTGCGATGGGCGCGACCGGCTTCACAGCTGATCAGGGGCCGGGCAATCTGTTCGTCCTGCAGCGCTGCGAGATCAAGGGCTCGGATGACGCCAAAACGATGACCCGTTTCCTGCCTTGGCTCGGAGATCCTGCATTCCTGCCAACGGATACACCCACGCCCACGCCGCGGCCGACGCGGACGCCCATTCCCACCTACACCCAGTATCCAACGAAGACGCCTAAGCTTTCGCCTACGCCGTAACCGCGCACCTAAGCGTCACTCGCCGCCCGCGGTACAAAACGTCGCGCGTCGGCATCTAGATGTGACCAGGAAAGCCATGCGAACGAGGTTTCTCTCTTTGACGGCGCTGGTGCTCATGTCCGCATGTGCACCAGGCTTTGTCCCCCCAGTAACCGATACCGGCGTTGAAGGTTACGTGACAATCGGGCCAAGCTGCCCGGTGATGCAGGTCGGCAATCCTTGCCCCGACCGGCCCTATGCCGGGACTCTGACAATCCTGGCTGAGCCAAGCCGGCTGCAGGTCGCGCAGATACAAGCCGACGCGAAGGGCTACTATAGGGTGGAACTTACCCCGGGACACTACATTCTGCGTCCAGAGTCGCCAGGCACCCTGCCGCACGCGGCAGACCTGCCACTTACGGTCTTGGCGCACCAAGTCACGCGCCTGGACGTGGTCTATGACAGTGGTGTCCGCTGACTACTGCATCAGGGCGTCATAGAAGCCCGGCCCGAGAGTCTGCATGTGGTAGATGCGCACATATTCGATGCCGTTGAGCCAGATGATGGTCTCCGGCACAGCTCCTTCCAGGGCGTGCATGACATTCGCCGGCGAGTCCCTTCCCTTCTCCAGTTGATAATAGATGACGAGGTAGTCGCTCTTGTGAAGTATCTGCTCAAGCTGCGGTACATTCTCTGCATCCGCATACACAGGCTTCAATGGTTCCGTCGTCCCTGGATAGAAGTAGGAAAATGGTCCACGCCCATAGAACGCCGTCACCGTCGAGTTCGCAGCACCAGGCTTCTGCTTCAAATATGAGGCAGCCAGGTCTAGGCCTTCGCCGTATCCGAAGTTGGGGTTCTGACGTCCGGGCTCCAGAGCCTCCATGATTGGATTATAGTAAATGTAGTAGTACGGGAAGAATGTCAATGCACTTCCAGCCTGGATCAGGATGGCCCCTCCGAGGGCCAGCAGCATGGCTGCACTCCTTCGTCCCTCGGACAGCCAGGGGCCAAGCATCCCAACCACATCCACGAAGCCGGCCGCCGCGAGAATATCCAGCGCGACATACGAAGTCAGCACATAGTGCGCCGAATTCCTTCCGCTAGCGACGCCAAACAGGACGATTAAGAGGGCTCCTGCGACCAGCACGGACAATAACACGATGCGCCTGTTCCGGCCCCGGCGAAACAGCGTAGCCAAGCCCAGCAGGCCGCCAATCCAAGCCACCGGGGTCGTTCTCCACAACATGGACTGAAAATAGAGCACTATATCGCCCAGATGAGGTTGGAAGCCTGCTGGCTGGCCGCCAGCGACGGCCAGACGCGATCCCTCGAACGCGTAGCTGAATGCATTTCCGAATACCTGGTAGAGCATCTCACCCGGCGCCACCCACATGCCAGGCCAGAGTCCAACATACACGATGCCCAGCGCGAGCAGCCAGAGCGCAATTGCGCCCAGGGTCGCACCGAGCTGCTTTTTCCAGCCGACGCCGCGACGTAGGATGATATCTACCAGAAACAACGCTCCGATCAATGGCACGATCACGATCGAGGACGACTTCGTAAGCTGCGCCATGCCCGACATGGCCCCGGAAAGGATCAGATCGGTGAGCCTCCTCTCAAGCAAGAGGTACGCGAGGAATGCGCACAGCGAGATCAGCGTAAAGAGTGCCAGCATCCCCTCATGGTTCAGGAGCCGTGAATGCCCGAGGAAGAAGGGGTCAAACGAGATCAGCAGGATCCCTACGACAGCCACGCTGTCGCTGAGCAGCCGCCTGAGCAACCAGAATAGCACAAGCAGGAGCAGCACGATCAGTGCCGCCTGCAGGATGCGGGCTGTGGTCAGCAATCCAAGCGGCGTGTGTCCATGGGACAGGAGAAAGCGCTCCAGACTGTCTTTGTAAACATCAAAGTAACCTTGACCGAGGCCCCTATATTGGGGAAAGTAGACCAGCAAAGCAGTTGCAACGATCCACATCGTGGTGACGGCCGGGTGATAATCATAGACGGTGTTGGCGAAGGCGCGCTGGCCAAGCGCATAGTAGAAATCCGACCCCGCTGTGAGCCAGAATGGCTCATCCACTGTCGCAAAAAGGTTGCTCCCGACGAGCCGCGGAATTGCCATCAAAGCAATTAGTGCCAGAACTATGGCTGTACAGCGGCTTCGCGAGTTCACGCCCAGCATTATACCTGCCGGCATTCTTCAACGCGCGCAAGCTCTTGACAGGCGCCGGCTTTTGCAGATAATTGCGGCAACTGCAATGACTAAAGGCTGTGACGGAGAAGAGTACGCCAGCGAACGCCGACAGGGAAGCCGGGACATGGATTGAGATTCCGGCACGGTGGTGGCGGGCCGAAGTTCGCTCCTGAGCCGTCTGAGTGAACGGCTTGCCCATTAGTTCAGACCGTAGTCTCGGCGTTACACGAGAGGCTGATGTCGATCAGCGCGAAGCGAGCCTTTCAAGGCTAATGTGGGTGGTACCGCGGGAATTCCCTCCCGTCCCATTTGGGGACGGGAGGATTCTTTATGTGAGGTGGGTCATCGAGACCAGAGGTGTGCGGCGGGACAGCCGGTTTCACAACCTCTCCTCGCGAGTCTCGCTGCGGAGGCGAATATGCTCGACACACTTGGTGAAGCCGAAAAGCATGCTCTAGATAGTCTGGGTGAGGTGCAGAACGAACCGGCGCTGGAATCCTGGCGCGTGGCGCATCTCGGGCGCAGCTCGCCGCTGATGACGATCTTCTCCAGCCTGGGGAAGCTCTCCAAGGAAGAACGGCCATCAGTTGGACAGGCGGCCAACCGCATCAAGCAGGCTCTGGAAGCTGCCCTCGCCGAAAAGGCAGACTCCCTGAAGGGGGCGGCAATGGAGCGCTCACTGGGCGCCGGCGGCTTGGACGTCACCCTGCCCGGCCGCCCTGTGCGTCGCGGTCGATTGCACCCGTCGACCCAGCAGCTGCGACGCGTGCTGGCGATCTTGGCCGAGATGGGTTTCCAAGTCTATACCTCGCCCGAAGTCGAAACCGATGAATTGAATTTTCAACTTCTGAACTTCCCGCCCGATCATCCGGCGCGCGAGATGCAGGATTCACTGTACGTGGATGCAGGAGAGCGAGGCAACAACCCGATCTTGCTGCGCACACACACTTCGCCCGGGCAGATCCGTGCCATGCGCGAGTTTGCGGCGCGGGACCCGCAGAATCCGCCGCCGATCCGCATCGCCTTGCCTGGCATGTGCTTCCGCCACGAACAGATCACGGCGCGCTCTGAGGTCCAGTTCAATCAGGTGGAGGGGCTTGCTGTTGGCGAGCATATCACCTTCGGCGATCTCAAAGGGTGTTTGGCCAGCTTCGCACGCCGCATGTTTGGGCTGCAAGCGCGAGTCCGTTTCCGGGCATCCTATTTCCCGTTTACCGAGCCATCCGCCGAAATGGACGTGGAGTGTTTCGTTTGCGGCGGCAAAGGCTGCGCAGTGTGCAAGGGTTCAGGCTGGCTGGAGATCCTAGGGTCGGGCATGGTGCATCCCACTGTCCTCGAAAACGGCGGCTATGATCCCCGGCGCTATGCGGGATTTGCCTTCGGCATGGGGCCGGAAAGGCAGTTGATGCTCCGCTACCGCATTGATGACATCCGCTACTTCTGGGGAAACGACATTCGTTTCCTCGAGCAATTTTAGGAGGCCGGAATGCAGATACCAATCTCCTGGCTGCGGGACTTCGTGGATCTGGATGGGCTTGCCGTCGACGATGTCGCGCGCCGACTGACTCTGGCCGGCCTCGAGGTCGAGCAGATCACGTACGCTGGTCTCGCCATGCGGACGCCGGCCGAAGGCGAGCCCCATGAGTTCAAGACGAGCGGCATCGCCTGGGACCGAAGCAAGATCGTCGTGGCTGAGGTCCGCGAGGTCATGCCGCATCCCAATGCCGACCGGCTTACGCTGCTCGACCTGTATGATGGTCAGCAAGAGCAGACGGTTCTCACCGGCGCACCCAATATCTTCCACCTGAAGGGGCAGGGAAAGCTGCTACGGCCGCTCAAGGTTGCATACGCCAGGGAAGGCGCCGCACTCTACGACGGTCACGCCGAGGGCCTGCAGCTCATGACCCTCAAACGCACCAAGATACGCGGCGTCGAGTCGTACTCGATGGTTTGCTCCGAGAAGGAACTCGGCATCTCTGAGG
>JBGPAT010000071.1:0-10012 GCA_041480885.1 Anaerolineae bacterium | reverse complement strand
GCCATCGGTTTCCGACTCGGGCACTTGAAGGCCACGCTTCCGCCGCGCATCGATGTCCTCTATTCGTTGGAATCCAACGACTACAATGGCCGAACTACCCTGCAACTCAACCTGAGAGATGTAAGGGCACCGGGCGCGGCGGATTGAGCCAAAGCCTCCAGGACGAGTCATGGGATCCCAACTCCCCGACTTTGCGAATCGGCTTCCATTGAGTTTCGGCTATGGGCCCCAACGCGGTTGATAATCGCAGTAGTCGTTGTTTGTGAGGCGACGCAGGTCGGAGCCATCCACGCGCATGATGTAGATTTCGCATCCATTGATGTCATTGAGCTTGTCATAATAGGCGGTGAAGGCGATCCAGCGCCCGTCCGGGGAGAAGCTTGGCCCTTGGCTATTGCCGCCTGGGGGTGAGACTCTATGTTGGTTTGAACCGTCTTCATACATCACGTAGATCTCACGCTTCCATGCATCCCCGGAATACGTGGCAATCATGTTCTGTGACGACCAGTCACTGCGGCCGCGGATTGCCGACAGGCTGCTGATCTTGTGCAGACCGCGGCCGTCCAGATTGCCAATATACAACTGGTTTGAGCCGTCTCGATCGGAGGCGAATAGAATCTGCGCGCCGGTCGGCGACCAGGTCGGATCCCAACCGTGATCGTTGAAAACGCGGCGCGCGTTACCCCCATCCCGATCGATCACCCAAATTTGTTCTTGGTCGGAGGCAACGGTCCAATGCGTAAAGGCAATGGACTTACCATCTGGCGAGATCGCCGGCCCAGTCAAGGTTCCCAGCCGGTCGGTCACGCGCCTAACAACGCCATCGGCCAATGTAAGCTCGTAGATCTCGTAAACATTGTCTTCACGGTATTGCGAATAAACGATGCTCCCACCGTCCGGGGCGAGAGATGGATAGTAATGATTCAAGCCATCCTCCGTCGTCAACCTGCGGTAGCTTGAACCATCTGCGTTCATGATGCAGATCTGGTTCGAAGACTGATACTTGTAGAGCTGGCAAGTCCATACGATGTGGCCTGAGGGCTCGCCAGCGGGCACAATCGTCGAGGCGGTCGGTGCGGTTGCCGAAACGATTGGAGATGGGCTGGCAATAGGCCCAGAAGCAATCAGCGCCTGCAATGTGGCGCCAAAGTCAGGCGTGTGAGAAATGGGCAACTTCGGGAAGCGAAATACGATGATTGCAAGAATCCCAAGGAACAAGACAAGGCCGCAGACCAATACAATGCCCCCAACCAGAAAGACACCCCGCCCGGACTTAGTCACGCGGGAATCGTGACCTTACCGTAGGAATAGTACGCCGCGCAGGTCCCCTCTGAGGAGACCATTGTGGCACCTAAAGGATGCTCGGGAGTGCAGGCATTGCCGAATGCCGGGCAATCCTGAGGCCGCTTGAGTCCCTGCAGGACTTGTCCAGCCAGGCAGGTGGGCGACTCTTCCGCCTCAATAGCCTCAACGGTGAACTTGCGTTCGGCGTTGAATGCGTCAAATTCCGGCCTCAGCCGCCAACCGCTCATCGGAATGGTGCCGATGCCGCGCCACTTGCGATCACACTCTTCGAAAACCTCGTGGATGGTCCTCTGGGCCCGCACGTTGCCGTCGAAGGTCACGGCGCGGGAGTAGGCATTCACGATTTCGGCTTTCCCGGCCTCGAGCAACCTGACCGCTTCCAGAATCCCTCGGACCAGATCCGCGGGTTCGAAACCCGTGACTGCCATGGGAATCCGGTAGCGATCAAGCAGAGCCGGGTATTCATGGTAGCCCATCACAGAGCAAACGTGACCCGCCAGCAGGAATGCCTGCACCCGGTTCTCGGGCGAGGAGAGGATCAGATCTATTGCCGGTGGTACTCGCACATGCGATACCAAAACACTGTAGTTGGTGAGCCCCAGGGAGCGCGCGTGGATCACGCTCATGACATTGGCGGGGGCGGTCGTCTCGAACCCGATAGCAAAGAATACCACCTGTCGATCCGGATGGTCTTGTGCCAGTTGGACGGCATCCAGCGGCGAGTAGACCACGCGGACGTCACCGCCCGCGGCCTTGACCGAGAAAAGGTCGCGCCCTGACCCCGGCACGCGGAGCATGTCTCCGTAAGAGCAGAAGATCAAGTCTGGTCTCGAGGCGATCGCCAAAGCCCGATCAATCAATTCCAGGGACGTCACGCAAACCGGACAACCGGGGCCATGCACAAGTTCGATCTCGGGAGGCAACAGCTGGTCAATCCCATAACGGACTATTGCATGCGTTTGGCCGCCGCAGATCTCCATCAGGGTCCACGGCCGCGTCACTGTTCGCGCGATCTCGTCGATAATGGACCGGACGAGCGCGCCATCGCGATACTCTGTGATGTGTCTCATGTTGTGAGTTGGGATTCGATGCTGAGATCCGGGCTGCCCCACCTACGGATCGGCCGGCACGTTCCGCGTTTCCGTCGGCGATTCCAACTTGGCAATGTCCCTCAGCAGCGTGAGGGTTTCCTGGGCCTCAGTCTCGCTCAGCAGGCTTATGGCAAAACCTACATGGATCACGCAATAGTCGCCCTCCACCGCCTCAGGCACGTAGTCCAAACATGCTTCGCGCCGGACGCCACCGAAATCCACGCGCGCCATTTTCAGACCATCCTTTTGGTAGATTTCAGTAATCCTGCCGGGTATTCCCAGGCACATTTTCAGCTCTCATTCTGGAGGCGGCAACCACCGCCTGTCCTAACGACAGTCCCCCATCATTGGTTGGCACGTCCCTATGTATGTATACCTGAAAATCCCCTGCCTGTAAAAGTGACAAAGTACGTCGTAATAAGGTGATATTCTGCCAGACTCCACCCGAGAGTGCAACACGATTGATGCCTGTTTCGGCTCTCAGTTGCAAGGAGACCGTATTAACCATTTGTGCCACGCCGTTGTGAAATCGGGCTGAGATGATCGGTGGACCGACCCCGGATAAGATGTCCAAAATCAGCGCCTCAAGACCGTCGCGGAGTTCAACGTGGTCTCCCCGGGCGGAGAACGGGTAGGCACCGGTTTCCGTAGCATCCGCCAGGGCCTCCAATTCGATTGCAGCCTGCGCTTCGTAGTTCACGTTGTGCCTCACACCTGCGAGGGAGGCCACCGCGTCGAACAGCCTTCCCATGCTCGAGGACAGCGGTGCGTTGATCCGCCTCTCCAGCTGGGTCAGCAAGTTCGCGCGCGCCTGCTCATCGAATTCGACGACGGAAGCAAGCCGCTCATCCCACGCCATACCTGACGACCAGAGAAGCGCCAGCGCCACGCGGGCGGGTTGCTTGATCGCGGCATCGCCTCCCGGCAAGGGGAAGTACTTCAAATGGAACGGCCGCTGATAGCCTGTGTAGTCCGCCACGAGAAATTCCCCGCCCCAGATGGCTCCGTCATCACCAAAGCCGGTACCATCAAGAGCAACGCCAATGACGCGGCTCGAGCCATCCAGCCCGTGCTCGGCCATGCAGGCTGCAACGTGCGCATGATGGTGCTGGACCCCCAGGGCCTTTAGGCCCTCCTGCTCGGCGCGTTGCAGCGCGTAGCGGGTGCCAAGATAGTCAGGGTGCAAATCGTAAGCAATGGACTGAGGCTGTATGCGAAAGAGCCGTTCATAGTGACTTATGCTCTGCTCAAAGGATTTGAGCGTTTCATAGTTTTGCATGTCCCCAATGTGCTGGCTTAGGAATCCATAGTTCTGGTTGGTGATGCAAAACGTGTTCTTGAGTTCCGAGCCCACTGCCAAAACCGGGGGTACCAACCAGGGCAGTCTCACCGGGAACGGCGCATAGCCCCTGGATCTCCGCAGAGGGAATATCTCCGCCTGCGCGGCCTGACCTTTTTGCGCAGAGTTGCTCAGAGGCTGGCCATTAAATACTCTCACGACAGAGTCGTCGCATCGGAGGTAAATATCACGGTCATGCATCAGCAGGGCATCCGACAGCGGAGCCAGCCTCCGTCGGGCATCGCCGTTATCTGTCGCAATCGGCTCTTCGCTGAGGTTGCCGCTGGTCATCACGAGTGCCTCAGGAAAGCCTCGGCCTTGTTCCAGCAGCAGGTGATGCAAGGGAGTGTACGGCAGCATCACGCCGACCCAATCCTGACCCGGTGCTATTTCCATCGATATCCTTGAATCCGGACGGCGGCGCAGTAGTACGATTGGCCGGGCAACGGACTGGAGGAGCGCAGTCTCTGAATTGCTGAGATAGCATTCAGCCCGGACGGCATCGATATCGGGCAACATCACTGCAAACGGCTTGTCCACACGCAGTTTCCGCCTTCGCAGTTCCTGGATGGAGTCCGCCCGAGTCGCCTCACAAGCCAGGTGGAAACCGCCGAGGCCCTTCACCGCCACGATCTTTCCGTCGGCCAGCAGACGCCGAGCTTCCAAGATCGCGGCGTCTTCCTCAGCAAGGCGGGGGGCAGCCCCGTCGGCCGTCGCTGGCTCCAGCCAGACCCGTGGCCCGCAGACCGGACATGCGATGGGCTGGGCATGAAATCTCCGGTCTCGGGGGTCGCGATACTCGCGGGCGCAGTCGTCGCACATGTCGAAGCCCGCCATCGTTGTGTTCGGCCGATCATACGGGATATCTTTGATGATCGTGAAGCGTGGACCGCAGTTCGTGCAATTGATGAAGGGATAGCGGAAGCGCCGGTTCTCTGGATCGAGCATCTCATGCAGGCAGTCATCGCAGATGGCGACATCGGGAGAGATGGGCTGAAATGCCTCCGCGATGGTTTCCGAACTGCGGATTTCAAATCCGGCCAAGCCAAGAGGCCTGCTGTAGGCGACGGTCAGCGACTCGATTCGAGACAGCGGAGGGGCATCGTCTTGGACGGCCTTGACGAATGCCTCGAGGGCCGCCTGCGATCCGTCCACTTCGATATCCACCCCGGCCGAAGTATTGCGAACCCAGCCTGTCACACCGAGGCGACCCGCCAGGTTATAGATAAAGGGCCGAAACCCGACCCCCTGAACGATACCTGTGATGTGGAGGCGGGCTCCGCGCTTCATCTCATTCCACGTCCAGTCCTTCCATGTAGAACTCTTCACCCGCCACGATCTTCGCCCCTGCGCCGCCACAATTGGGGCAGATTATTTCCCCATCGGCTGGACGATACTTGGCAAAACACGACATACACTGCATTTCGGCCGGAACGGGGCGGAAATGCAGGGTGGCTGCTTCGGCTATTGTGCCTTTGCTTATCTGGTCCCAGTAGAACTGAACGGACTCATCGCTGTATGTGGAGATCTCACCAACAACCAGATAAAGATGCGTGATTCGTTTGGCGTCCTCTTCGGAAGCCTTCTTAATTGCCTTCTCTAGAATGGCTTGCGTGGCATAGAGCTCATGCATGATTTTGTACCTGTTGGTGCGACAACGTCCTTGTCCGTCCCCGCACAAGCACGAGCTGCGCTCGCGTTTGTCACGGACAATAGGCAAACAGACGTATACCGCTGGTAAAGTCGGAAGACCTGCGGCAGATCTTGACTAAATCGGGGCTTCCATCTTGCAGCGGACAATGCGATGCCTCAGGTCGGTCTGTAAGCCGCATTTTGTCCGACGAGTCGCACAGGTTTACGCCACGGGGGTTTCGTCCCTGCCGCCTCGCTTCAGCGATCATCTATCTGTGCGGTCTACCCGAGACTCAAGAGGAGCGGGCCGCTCCGTTGTCTCTGTTTGACCTTGCTCCCGACGGGGGTTGCCTGGCCGCTTACATTGCTGTGAACGCCGGTGGTCTCTTACACCACCTTTTCACCATGACCGGGAGGCTGAACCTTCAGGAAGGGTTTCTTTGACGAATCCCGATCCCTGGATTCATATTCCCGGCTGTCGTTTTCTGTGGCCCAATCCGACAGATCGCTCCGTCCCGGGATTTCCCCGGCGCCGTGCCCTGTGGAGTACGGACTTTCCTCGACTCCTCACAAGTGGGGAGCCGCGATCGCCCAACCGACCTGAGGCCCCTTCATGATACACGGGTTAGAATGGCGCGTCAACACCACGCGCCGAGCATGCTGAGCACGCGAGGCAGCCTGACACGAACCGGGCACGAGGAACCCCTGCGATGCAGCGGCCCGCAAGATTTTCGTCAGCGGCTCCTGGAGGTGCTGGAGGAGGCGATGCTCACCCTTTTTTAATGTAAAATATACCTGCCATCCACTGGTTTCGAGGGTCACCGTGAGCATCGAGCGGAAGAAGTACATTATAGGTCTCACAGGCAATATTGGGACCGGCAAGACCGTCGTCCGTAAAATGCTGGAACGCCTGGGCGCTTACACGATCGATGCGGATGGGCTTTCGCATCGCGCCATTGCGCGGGGGGCGCCGGGCTACGAGCCTGTTCTGTCGACGTTCGGCAAATGGATCATCGATGCCAACGGCGACGTGAACCGCTCGAAGCTGGGCAACTTGGTCTTCCGTGATCAGGCAGCGTTGGCGGAATTGGAAAAAATCATCCATCCTCTCGTCCGGCAGGCCGTCAGAGTGCTGATCGAACGGACCAACGGACCTGTGATCGTCATCGAGGCAATCAAGCTGTTGGAAGGAGATCTCCGCCATCTCTGTGACAGCGTCTGGGTTACGATTGCCCCACCGGCTCTTCAAATCGAACGACTCACCCGCAAACGGAACATGAGCCGCGACGAGGCGCTGCAGCGCGTCAATGCCCAGGCCGCGCAGACCGACAAGATCGCGGCCGCCGACGTAGTACTCCAAAATAGTGGCTCCTATGACGATCTCTGGGGCCAGGTATCTGAGGCTTGGAGAAACAACGTGCAGGCCAGGACGCCGACTGACAAGCCACGTGGCGTCCCAGGTCCCCAGCCCGACGGATTCAGCGTCGCCCGGGGTAAACCCGGAGACGCTGAGACAATCGCCCAGTTGATTAACCGACTCGGCCACGACACACACCAGCTGACCGCCGATGATGTGATGCGACAGTTCGGCGAGAAAGCCTACATGTTGCTGGAGCACAATCGGGCATTCGTCGGCATCGCAGGCTGGCAAGTTGAAAATCTGGTGGTCCTGGTTACGGACATCCATCTTGAGCCAGGAATAGACATGGAAGTGGGCATCGAGACGCTCGTGCGTGAGATCGAGCACGTCGCTGCCGACCTGGAGTGTGAAGCCTCACTCGCATTTCCGAGCAGCAAGCTTGCGATGCAACGCACTATCTGGACGCAACTTGGGTACGAAGCCCGGTCGTCAGAGGGGCTTGGAGTTCAGGCGTGGACGGAGGCAGCGGACGCGTGCATGCAGGTCGATACGGTTCTATTCTTCAAGCAGCTTCGGAAGGACCGTATTCTCCGGCCGCTCTAGAGTGCGGTCGGACCGACCACCGTGGGACGGCTACGCACGCAACCCGTCGAACCATGAGGTGGCCTTCCGGCGGCGCCGGGCTTTGTCCCAGCCAGATGGAGCCTAGAGACACTAAAGGACGGGAACGGGGCGGCGTACGGCGGACTTCTAAGCGCGGTCTTAGAGAGACGGCGGATAATTGGGAAACCAGCCGCCCAAGCAGATGAAGCATTGACCTGGGACCGGGAACAACGTGACTGAACTTCTCAACAATCTTCTCTTCATATTCCAGCGCATCAACGGGCTCAGCATCGTCGATATACTTCTTGTGACGGCTATCTTCTTTGCATTAATGCATTGGCTGCGCGATACGCAGGCCATGGTTTTGGCCCGCGGCGTGATATTGATAGTTGCAGCTCTCGTGATGCTGACCAGCCTCCTGGATCTTCCGGCTTTCTCCTGGCTGGTGCGCAGCTCGGTCCCCGCCCTGTTACTCTCCATCCCGGTCATATTTGCTCCCGAAATACGCCGGGCCCTCGAGCGCATTGGACGCGCTGGCACGCTCTTCTCAAGGTTCAGCAAGACGTCCGAGGCCGAACTGGAGCAGTCCGTGCATATCGTGGTCACGGCGGCCGCACGCCTTTCAGCACGCCAACACGGTGCCCTAATCGTCATGCAACGCCTGGACAACCTCGATGAGTATATTGAGAGCGGCGTGCGCATGAATTCTCTAGTGACGGCAGAGGTTCTGCTCCAAGTCTTCTATCCCAACACCCCCCTGCACGACGGCGCCGCCATTCTGGCGGGAAATCGTCTACTGGCAGCAGCGTGCGTGATGCCGCTGTCGTCCAGCGGCATCCTGAACAGATCCCCGGACCGCCAAATGGGGCTCAGGCACCGGGCTGCGCTTGGCATTTCCGAAGAAAGCGATGCGATCGCTCTCGTGATCTCGGAAGAGACCGGCGGAATTTCCATTGCACATGGCGGTCGCATGATCCGCCGCATTGATCCTGAGCGCCTGGACAACATCTTGCTGGCATTTTTCCGAACATCCGCGATGCCACCGGCGAGCAGATGGTTCAGGCGTTTCTTTCCCGATCTCTTCACAGGCAAGGGTGCGCACGATGCTAAGTAGTCTGGGAAGGAATGTTCGCGCCCTGCTCTGGGCCCTTGTCTTGGCCCTGTCCGTATGGGTCGCAGCAGTCACGGCGGCAGACCCGGATGAAGTGCGCACTTTCCCCAAGCCGGTGAGCGTCGAAGTAGTGGGGCAGGATCCTGCGCTGGTTATCAATGGAGATGTGCCACGTCAGGTCCAGATCACGATGCGCGCTCCGCAGACAGTTTGGAACGCGTTGGCCGCACGGCCGGACAGCGTCAGAGCATTCATTGATCTCGCCGGGGTAAAGGCCGGCGAGCGCAGGCTTGACGTGCAGGTCCAGGTCGACGCCCGCCCCATCCGCATCGTGACTGTGAGCCCGTCTTCGGTGGTCATGAAACTGGAGCCGCTGGTCAGCCGTACGTTGCCGCTCCAGTCCACGATGTCTGGTCAGGTGGCAATCGGTTACCAGATTGGGGATCTCACGCTCGATCCAAAGCAAGCGCTTGTCTCCGGTCCTGCATCGCTAGTGTCCGCCGTCACGCACGTGGGCGTGGTCGTGGACATCAGCAACATCCGCGAAAGCATTGATCAATCCATTGCAATCGCGGCATTAGACGAGGGCAACACAGCCGTCGCCAACGTGTCGATCCAGCCACAGTCGGTCCATGTGACTCTCCCGGTCGTAAGGCAGGGTGGGTTTCGGGACATGGCCGTGAAAGTCATCGTGCGCGGTGACGTAGCTCCCGGCTATCGACTCGACAGCATTTCCGTGTATCCACCGGTAGTCACAGTCTATTCCGGCAATCCCGATCTAGTGAATGCGCTGCCAGGCGTGATAGAGACTCAGCCGCTGGATCTGCAGGCTGCCAAAGACAACCTGAACTTGCGAGTGAATCTCAATCTGCCGACTGGTATTTCTGTCGTCGGGCAGTCCACCGTATTGATCCAAGCCGGCGTCTCGGCCATTCAAAGTAGCCTCACTCTTTCAGGCGAGAAAGTTGAAATCACGGGACTCGCCTCCGGGATGACTGCCCAGATTTCCCCGGAGACCGTAGATGTCATTCTGTCCGGTCCCCTGCCCATCCTCCATACCCTTTCCCCCCAGGACATCCACGTGAAGGTGGACGTGACCGGACTTGCGGCGGGCTCATATCAACTGACTCCTGTTGTCCAGATACTCGCCTCCAACGTGACGGTCGAATCGCTTCTTCCGGGTACCGTGGAAGTGGTTCTGGCTGCCACGGCGGGTCCCACGACCCATCCGTGAAGGGACCACGGGCCGGAGACTTCATCCGAGACGGTCGATAGCCCAGAGACCGGCGGCCGGCATAGCCAAGACACGGATACTAGGCGCATTGCGGGATGCCGCGGCTGGGACGTCGCCCCTTTGAGTCAGTGGCGAGTGCCACCGGAAAATTTCGCCCAGGCGGCCGGCCAATCAATGTCAAAACCAATCGTAGCGCTAATCGGACGACCAAACGTCGGCAAGAGCACTCTCTTCAACAGAATCGTCGGAGAGCGTCTCGCGATCGTTGACGATGTGGCCGGCACGACGCGAGACCGGCTGTACGGCGAGTGCACATGGAACGGCCGCACATTTGCCT
>JBGPAT010000070.1:0-10031 GCA_041480885.1 Anaerolineae bacterium | reverse complement strand
TTCGAAATCCTGGCGACGGGGCGGCGCGCCTGGAGATAGTTCACATCCAGGTAGCCATAAACGACAAGACCGACGGCAATTACGCATAGCCCAATGAACCCAATCAGGATCCACCGGGTCTGACGGCGTTCGCGCTCGAGCCGGGCCATGTGCTTTCGGGTATGCACGACGGGTTTGTTTTCCCGCGGGTTTGCCATAAGTTTCTTCCTGCGAAATATATGCTCGAAGGCGTCAGCCAGTTGCACGCCCAATGCGGCTGCTTAGCGAGGGTTATCTTCCCAGCGACCGCCGGTATACGGAAGCAGCGCAATGTGACGGGCACGCTTGATCGCGCCGGCCAACACGCGCTGGTGACGCGCGCAAGTGCCGGTCTGACGTCGCGGCCGGATCTTACCTTCATCCGTTACGAAGCGCCTCAACATGTCCCCCTTCTTGTAGTCTATGCTCAGGGTCTTGTCGGCGCAGAACTGACAGGTCTTCGGCCGGGCAAAGTAGCGGCGCTCCCCTGGTCCGCTCTCGCCGGCCGCCCCATTCATTCTTTCATCGGCCATTTTTACTCCATGATGCTAGAACGGGAACTCATCTTCGGCGGCAGCTTGCTCGCCCTCCGCCGCCGCAGACTGTTCCTCACTTCCGTGATTGGCATCGCGACGTTCGCCCAACATCATCATTTCGTTGGCGACGATCTCGACGCTCGTATGCTTCTGTCCTTCTTTGTCATCCCAGCGGCGGGTCTGCAGGCGACCTTCGATGTATGCCTGCTGGCCCTTGATGAGATACTGTTTGCATATCTCGGCCAGATTGCCCCAAGCCACAACGTTGAACCACTCGGTCTCCGTGTGCCGCTCGCCATCCGCAGTGTTCCACGAACGCCCCACCGCCATTGTAAAGGTCGTCACGGGGCGACCAGACGGCGTGTACCGCATTTCCGGATCTTTCCCCAGATGACCAATCACCATGACTTTGTTGAGGCCTCGGCTCATGTGGTTCTCCTTGTCGGATGAATTTCCGGGCTGGGGCTCGCCGGCGAGTCAATACTGTTGCTCCGTGAACTGCTCAACGTGAGTGGGCCCGGCTCATGAACGGACTCCCAGGTTGGTCGCTTGTGCGGCGGGAGCCCGAAAGCAATCCTGACATTCAAGCTACCAAGGTAAGCATGTGCCGCATCACGGTTTCCGTATAGCGCAGGTTCTGCTCCAAGGCTGTGGTCGTATTGGGCAGCATTGAGAGATTGAAGAGGACGTAGTTGCTGTCGCGCTGCTTGCGGATCATGTAGGCCAGCCTGCGCTTGCCCCACACGTCCACCTTGTCAACACTTCCTCCAGCTTCAGCCACCCAACCTTTGACGCGCTCGACGACGGCGTTAAACGCCGTCTCGTCCAGATCAGGCTGGATCAGACACACCAATTCATATTTGCGCACGGGGATGCCTCCTTTCCATGGGTTTGCTCCCGTTCACGGCCGTGGGCCGGCCGGGAGTGGAAAGGCACGTAGTGACACGTACCTTAACAGTGGGAGGAGTGTACCACAAAAGCCTGCAATCGCGGCGGAGCGGGCGGAATCCTAGCGAACATAGATAGGATTGCTGAAAATCCAGCCGCGTTTTTGCCCGAAGTACGGCCTGTGGGCCTCGACTCGATAAACGCCGGGTAGCGTGCCCGCGCGGTAGGTCAGCGCCTGCGCGCGGCGCTCAATGTGGATGACGCGTCCGTCACGGATCAATCTCAGTTCGGCGAACGCGGGCAGCTGGACCTGCAGAGTCACACCACCGCGCGCAGTGACCTCTCCCCCCATCAAGGTCTCGGTTTCGTGCGCATGGGCGCTAAACCGGAAGCCCCGTGTGGACTGCGGCAGATCGTATCCGACGAAGCAGTGGCCGCGCGCCAATGCATCGCAGATGGTGCGCCGATCAGCGGCGGAATCGCCTGTTAGGGGCTCGGGGATCAGAACGTGGGTGTTGATTGTACGGAAATGGAAATCGTACGGGTAGACCACCCGCCGCAGCGGACCGAGGCGGAGGCGCAAGGCGTGCGCATCAGAGCCGCCTATGGCAACGACCGCTCGCCGGCTGGTAAGCTGATCCCATTTTTGGAGCGTCTCTGGCGGGGGGCCGTGTGCCACCAGAGCGGGGAAAAATGCATACAAAATGCCATTCAGCTTGGAGGGGATAACCGTTTTGAGCTCGCTCAGGCCGTTCCATAGTTCAATGCCGGTGAAGTCGTCGACGGACCAGTCGACCCACGAGAGGTCCCCTTCGTTGAAGGCGGGCGCAGCCGGATCTGTGAGGTGGGCAATGAACGAGAGTCCGCCGCCTGCTGCGACATCCCGGATCAGACGAGCCGGATCGTGGCCCAAGCCCGCGACTTCCTGATCCAGTCCGAGAACGAGGAGGTGATTCTTCTGAGGATCGCGAGCTTGATCGTGCACCTCCTCACCGATCAGCACGAGCACTCTGCGTGGGCCCTCGTTGAAGTAGCCCGCCATGCCTCTCACAAGTACGTTATGGTCTGTGATGACCACCGCGTCCAGCCCGGACCTCATGGCGGCCAATGCGATGTCTCTATGGCTGCCGCTGCCATCGGAATAGCGCGTGTGCATGTGAAGGTTGACCACGATTTCTTCCATTGAGTCATCTCTCGGGATGGTCTTGGTTGACGAGTCTTCGCCATGGCAGGTATAATCCACTCGTTAAGTTCCTGGAGGCATACGCATGACGAAGTTCCTGGATATCGCCTTAATTATAATTGCCGTAGGACTCATCCTGAGCGTCATCCTGCAAAGCAAAGGTGCGGGCCTGGGCGGTTTGACGGGATCAGACGCGAGCAGCGTCTTCACGGCGCGGCGAGGAATCGAGCGAGTTCTGTTCTGGGTCACAATTGTGTTGAGCATCCTATTCTTCGGTCTGGCACTGACCGTGGTCATCCTTGGGCGGTAATTTGAACACGGTCGCGCCGGGGGCCGGTTCTGGCGAGGCATAGCCTACCTTTCAGCGGCGTTTCATTGATTCACCGCCGTCAAGTTCCAACCCAGTCATGAAACGATTACGTTGGCAGATCCTGGTGGTCCTGGCGACGCTGGTTGTCGTTGGCGTGCTTCTGCTCAGCCAGCAGCCGCACGTGATACCTATCCTGCCCGAGGCAGCGCGCGGCGGCGTATACACGGAGGGGGTCATTGGCGCGCTGGGCCGCTTGAATCCGCTGCTGGACTGGAATAATCCGCCGGATCGCGATGCAGACCGCCTTATATTTAGTGGTCTGGTCAGGTTTGATTCACGGGGTCTCCCACAGCCTGAGCTCGCAGAGTCGTGGGGCACATCTTCGGACGGCACCATCTACAATTTCACACTACGGCCCAATGCCCAATGGCAGGACGGCATCCCTGTCACCAGCGACGATGTCATGTTCACAATTGATTTGATCAAGTCCAGTTCGCTGTTTCCACAGGATATTAAGGATCTGTGGAAACAAATCGACGTCAAGAGGCTGAACGATAAGAACCTCAAGTTCACACTGCCGGAGCCCTTCGCCCCGTTCCTGGACTACGCAACTTTCGGTATCCTGCCGAAGCACATCCTTGCAGGGACGGCTCCTGAACAACTGACCAGCGCATCGTTCAACGTAAATCCGGTCGGCTCAGGAGCCTATAGACTCGACCATCTGATCATTGAGGGCGGGACGATCAAGGGCATTGTCCTGAGCATCAATGACCTGTACTACAGTCAAAAACCCTTCATCCAGCAGGTAGTCTTCCGCTATTATCCGGACGCGAAGAGTGCATTCGATGCCTACCAGCAAGGGGAAGTGCTTGGCGTCAGCGACCTTACAGCCGACGTGCTGCCGCAAGCTCTTGCAGAACCGCGGCTCTCGGTCTACACCAGCCAATTGCCTCAGATGAGTATCGTTCTGCTCAACCTAAAGAACTCGGAAGTGAGCTTTCTGGCGAACGCCAACGTCCGGCGGGCGTTGATGCTCGGCCTCAATCGCGACTATATCGTGTCCACATTCCTGCACGGTCAGGCAATCGTGGCTGACGGCCCCATTCTTCCGGGTTCGTGGGCGCACTATGATGGCCTGGAGCACCTGGGCTATGACCCGGAACGTGCCGTGCAGCTTCTCAGAGGTGAGGGCTACGTCATTCCTGCGTCGGGCGGTTCGGTCCGATCCAAGGACAATGTGGCCTTGAATTTCGTGTTGATACATCCGGATGATGCCCTGCACACAAAGATGGCTCAGGCAATTCAGCAGGAGTGGGCGCGGATTGGCGTACAGATCAACCTGCAGGCCGTGCCTTACGAGCAAATCATACCGACTTACCTGGCGCCGCGGTCCTATCAGGCTGCGCTGGTTGATCTCAATCTTGCCCGGACACCCGATCCGGATCCATACCCGTTCTGGCATCAAGCAGAGGCCACGGGTGGGCAGAACTATTCGCAGTGGGATAGCCAGGCGGCCAGTGAGTACCTGGAGCAGGCCCGCACTGAGACTGATTTCACGGTGCGCGCCCGCTTGTACCGCAACTTCCAAGTGATCTTCGGGAACGAACTACCCTCTTTGCCCCTATATTACCCCGTGCACAACTACGGGATCGATGTGCAAGTGCACGGTGTGCAAGTCGCCCCGCTGTATGATACAAGTGATCGACTGGCGACGCTTAATAGCTGGTATTTGGTGACGCGTCGCGCACTGCAGGAAACGCCAGGCCCGACGGCCGCGCCGTAGCCTCCAAAACCATGGACGTGCCGCAGTCTCCTCCTCGCGGCATCCGACAGGAGTCAAAATGAGAGATGATGCTCTTGCGTACGCCAAGCAGAATCGGGAGCGCTTTCTAGCCGAGCTGAAAGAGGTATTGGGGATCCCCTCAATCTCGACGGATCCGGAGCACAAAGCCGACATGCTGAAGGCGGCCGAATGGATGGGTGCCCAGCTGCGCTCCATGGGCATGAACCAAGTTCAGATCCTGCCCACGGGAGGGCATCCCGTGGTGTACGGAGAGTCGCTGGGCGCCGGCACCTCTGCTCCGACTGTGATGATATATGGTCACTACGACGTCCAGCCGCCGGATCCTCTCGACTTATGGGTGACGCCGCCATTCGAGCCCGCGGTGCGCGACGAGTATCTCTTCGGGCGGGGATCGGCTGACATGAAGGGGCAAGTGCAAGCGTCACTTAAGGCAGTCGAGTCCATGGTGCGGACCGGTGGCCTGCCGGTGAACATCAAATGGTTGATCGAAGGTGAGGAAGAAATCGGTTCCGAGCACCTGGACGAGTTCATCAAGCATCACAAGGAATTGCTGCGATGCGACTTCTGCCTCAACACGGACGGCGGCATTCTTGGTCCAGACGAGCCGTCGATCACGACTGGCCTGCGCGGGTTGGCATATTTCGAACTGCGGGTGCAGGGTCCGAGCAAGGACCTGCATTCAGGGCTTTACGGCGGCATCATCCACAATCCTGCCCAGGCACTGGCCGAGCTGATAGCCGGCATGCATGACGAAAACGGCAAAATCACTTTACCAGGCTTCTACGACAAAGTGCGCAAACTCAGCAAGAAGGAGCGCAAGGACTTTGCGCGGCTGCCCGTTACCGAGAAACGATATCTCAAGGAGACGGGTGTTCCGGCCCTGTGGGGGGAGCCGAAATTCAGTCCTCCAGAGCGGCTTGGGGCGCGACCAACCTTGGAAGTCAACGGCCTGCTATCGGGCTTTACATCCACGGGATCAAAGACGGTGTTGCCGGCATGGGCCATGGCCAAGATATCTTGCCGCCTCGTTCCAGACCAGAGCGTCGCCGAAACGACCAAGCAGATGAGGAAGTATCTGAAGAAACGCGCTCCCAAGGATATTAAGTGGGACCTGAAGTACCTGCATGGGGCGGGCGCGGCGATCGTTAGCAGTGATAGCGCCGGAGTGCGGGCCATGAGCGCGGCCATGCAGAGTGTCTGGGGGAAGCGCCCCTATTTGTTGCGGGAAGGCGGCTCGATTGGCGTGGTAGTGCAATTACAGAATCGGCTGGGAGTGGATTCGGTCCTCTCCGGCTTCGCACTACCGGATTGCGATGCTCATTCGCCCAATGAGAAACTGCACCTCCCCACCTGGCACAAGGGCATCGATACGCTGATCACGTTCTTCTACAACCTCAAGTAGATGGAAGACCGGATTATCGCCTACGGCGGTCAAGCCGTCATCGAAGGCGTAATGATGCGGGGCAAGTCCGCGCTTGCCATCGCCATGCGTGGACCGGGCGGGGAAATCGTCCTGCATCATGAGAAACTGGGCGAAATCTATCGTTCGCGTGCTGCAAAGGTCCCGTTCCTGCGTGGCGTTGTCTTATTGTGGGATGCCCTCGGACTAGGAATGCGGGCGCTCACGATCGCGGCCAACACGCAAACCGGAGAAGACGACAAAATCGAAGGTCCGGCCCTCTATGTCACTCTGGGCCTGGCGTTGATCTTCGGCATAGGCCTGTTTTTTCTGCTGCCGGCGGGCCTTGGAAGTCTCTGCGAGACGAGGCTCGGTTGGAGTGCGTGGACGAGCAATCTGATCGAAGGCGCTTTCCGTCTCATTCTGCTGGTGGGCTACATCTGGGTTATTGGTTTCCTACCGGATGTCAAACGACTCTTCGGCTATCATGGCGCCGAGCACAAGACGATCAATGCCTATGAGGCTGGGGCCGACTTGAGTCCTCAGTCAGTAGCACGCTTCTCACTTGAGCATCCGCGCTGTGGAACCGCTTTTCTCCTCACGCTCGCGCTGATTTCAGTGCTGGTTTTTGCCGCGCTTGGCCCGCTGCCCATCTTCTGGAGGCTGGCAAGCCGCATCCTGCTAATACCCGTGCTGGCCGGCGTGGCCGTTGAGTATATTCGCTGGACAGCAAATCACTTGGATAACCGGATCGTTCGATGGCTCATCCGTCCAAGCATGGCGCTGCAAGCCTTGACCACGCGCGAGCCCGACCTGCAGATGCTGGAAGTAGCGATCGCGTCTTTCAATACGATGAGGCAAGCCGAAATGGAATTGGCGCCCTAAACCAGTTGCCCTGCATGCCACAGCAGGCTGCCAGGCCAGCTGTTCTTGTCCTAAGGAAGAACGTGCCCGTGTACTTGAGTACTGGAGCATGAGACCACACAAGTGGCTCCGTGTCCTATTGGGTGTAGCGACAGCGGGGGGCTTGTGTGGGGCGGGCCTGTTGGTCTATGGCCGTGGGCGGCCGCTGCCAATCCCGGTTCGAGAACAGCTCTCTAAAGGGATCGACTACGTGCGCACGGTTCAGTGGTCACCGCGTCCACTGATCACGCATGTCATCACGGTCGACATGCGTACATCTGGCCTGCGGTTCCTGGTCACTCCACCGGATGAGAAGGGCAGCGACCTACCGCTGCGGGCACGAACGACATCACAGTTCCTGCGGGAGTTTGGAGTCCAGATTGCCATCAATGGTGATGGGTTTTCTCCTTGGTGGTCCCGGAGTCTGGCTGATTACTTTCCCCACGTTGGGGATCCTGTACGACCCAGAGGCAACACCGCCTCGCAGGGCAGGGTCTACTGGTCCACGGATGCCAACTATCCAACACTCTATGTATCTTCCCGCAACACCCTGAGCTTTGACGCGCCCGCAAAGCCCTACAACGCGCTTTCGGGGGAGTCGATGCTCGTGGAGGGTGGCAACCCTATCCCAGACCTGGAGAATAGTGCATTGCACCCCCGTACCGCGATCGGATACTCGAGGAATGGAAGATACTTGTATCTGGTGGTGGTGGATGGACGGCAGTCGTTCTACAGCGAGGGAATCACGCTGCAGGACTTGGCGATGCTGATGATCTCGCTGGGGGCGCAGTATGCAATGAACCTGGATGGCGGTGGCTCATCGACGATGGTGGTCGCAAGCGGAGACGGCCAACCTCGCATTCTGAACTCTCCGATCGACAACTACATCCCGGGCCGGGAGAGGCCCGTGGCGGACCATCTCGGCATCTATGTCACCAAGTAGGCTCGTTCGCCAGCGCGTTAGAATTCGATTTCCCCAATCTGTTCAAAGTTGACGTCGAACGCGGCGGGCTCGGCGCTGTCATCCTCCAACTCGCTCCAGTTTGCCGCGGCCACACCACGGTCGCAATGTGATCGATAGACGCAGAACCGGCACATTCTCTCGTCGTCAGTCAATGGGAAATCCCTGGTGCTTGAGATCTCCTCGACGAGCCGTTCAATGGCGGATGTATCGCGTTTGAAAAGCCCGACATCATAGTTGAAGGTTACGGGCTCCGATGGATACTCGGCAAGCCAATACATCATACTGACGTTATTCGGATCGAAGGTTTCATCATTGTTGAGGTGTGAACCGGCCTTGACGAGCAGCGCCGGATAGACGTGTGTTTGCCAGCGGGCGGACAGCGTCTCCGGGCGGGGACGATGGGCGAAGGTCTTCCAGTCAAAGATGATGCCCTTTCCATTCTGGATAGCGACAAGATCGTACTTTGCCACGAGGCGATACTCTCCGAAGGGCGCAGCCAGTGCAATCTCAGCGTGTTGCGCGTAGCCATGAATACCCAGATCAGCTGACAGATAGTTGCGCCACCAGCGCCGCAGACTGTCCGAGCTTGCCAGGCGGGCAAGCTTGTCGGCGGGTAGCCCAAGCACATGCTGCTGCACTAGATGATGGAAAAGCTGTCCCTCCTGCTGGCGGCGTTCGAACTCCACGACGGGCTCGGACTCGATCGCTGGCCAGCTCAACTGCTCGATATAGCGGAGTCGAAAGCGGCGCGGACAGTCCGAATAGTCCTGGAGCGACGACTGACTGAAAGTGAAAGGGGTGGGGAGCAAGCGATTCAGCTTCTGTCCGGTTGGCGCTGACCACTGGGGATCGGCGCTTTGTGCGCACGATTATATATCAGGCGGCGGCGGAATCGGTCGAGCGCAACTGGGCGGCCATTGCAAGGGCGCCCAGGACTCCCGCTTGATCGCCCAAAGCCGGCGAAACGACATACTGATCGACCCTATCGAGGACTTCTGCGCTGCGAACATAGCCGCCCAGCGCTGCGAGCAGCTTGCGGCGGATCATTGGAAGAAGGAACCGGCGCTGAAGTATTCCGCCGCCGATGGCTATTCTGCGTGGTGACAGGATGAGGACGTAAGTGGCAAGGGCAGCGGCGATGTAGCCGGCCTCCACGGCCCAGTATGGATGATCGTCCGGGAGGCGCTCTGCTGGCACACTGAACCTCCTTGCGATAGCCGGACCGCTCGCAAGTCCTTCGAAGCAATCGCCGTGGAACGGACAGGAGCCAGGAAATGGGTCGCCCTGGTAATCGCGAGGCATCGGTATATGTCCCATCTCAGGATGATGCAAGCCGCGAAGCGGTCTGCCGTCTTTTATAAAGCCCGCGCCGATTCCCGTGCCCACGGTGAGGTAGAGCGAGGGATCCATTCCGCGGTTCGCACCCCAAATAAACTCGCCAAGGGCCGCGGAGTTGACATCGGTGTCAAATACCACGTTTAGGTGCAACGCGGCCCGGAGCGGTCCGACCATGTCGGCGTTGTGCCAGCCTGGCTTGGGCGTGTTGGTTATGCAGCCGTAGGTGGGAGACTCAAGATCGAGATCTAGCGGACCGAAACTACCAAGACCAAGTGCATCTATCTCCCCCGCACGCGCGTAAGGTTCAAGGAAGTGGATGACGTTGGCGAGCGTCTCTTCGGGTGTTGTGGTAGCGATGCGGACTTGCGCCCGCACGTTGTCTGGCCCGCTGCCCACCATGCAGATGAATTTCGTGCCGCCTGCTTCAACGCCACCAAAAAGCGGACCGGGAGTCACGTTGCGATTGTAGCATGCGGATACGGTCGGTTGCCTGGCGCCATCCACGGGTCATCGCGCCACCTGCCCAGCCGCAAACCATCGGCCAGACGTGTGAGGCTCACCACTGGAGCCGTTTTCCTAGAGTATCGACGTTTGGGGACGTCAAATGGCGCCGTGAGACAAACTGGCATAGGCGTCGGCTAGTTACGCGGCATTCCTTGAACTCGCAAGGCCATGCTCACCGGCAACC
>JBGPAT010000069.1:0-10084 GCA_041480885.1 Anaerolineae bacterium | reverse complement strand
GCGACGCGTCCTGTCGCCTGCGCCTCCCGAATGGCCCCGAGCACCTCGCCCACCCTGGGGCCGGATTCAAGCCCGCAGTGCCGCATGACGTCGTGTCCATCTACCACACGCGGCGGGTTGACGGATTCTGCGGGCCGTTCCCAGAGATTTTCGAACAGGTCACGGGCCACCTCCACTGCCGCCGCCCACCCTGGTTGGCTCAGGGTATGACCTCTAGTCCCCCAAAGGTCCGCCAGACCGAGAAGGATCAGGTCAATTCCTGCCACACCCGTGTCACGAAAGAACCGATAAATAGCTTTGCGCGACGGCGGCTCTTGCTTGCTTTCCATGAGGCCCGTGAGAAAGCGAAAGCGCAAGTGGTTGCGAACGATCGTCTCCAGACGCGAGATCTCGTCGTTGCTCAGATTTAGCTGGGCACCGCGTTGCTCCGCGACGGCGGCCCCCGAAATGTCGTGCCCCAGGAACCGTATCCGATGCTGGTCCTCGATGGACTTGGTAGTGGGCTTCGATACGTCATGGTATAGGGCCGCAAACAGTAGCAGTGCCCGTACGGAACGATCGGTATTGAGTAACTGCGAAAAGTGCTCAGACAGATGCTCTCGGTAGCGTCCCAGGCGCAGCGTCAGCAAAGCAGTGAAAATCTCATTGGCTCCATCACCGCCCCCGGAGGGCGCGAGCGCATTTAGGATCCACTCGAGATGCTGCAGCACGCTCAGAGTGTGTTCCCAAACATCATAAACATGCGGAGCGGACTGCTGGACTCCCTTCAGATGCGACAACTCCGGCAGCAGGAATGGGAACACCCCCACGATCTGCAGGGCTCTCATGGAGGCATCCGGTCTGGGGCTGTCGAGCATTCTAAACAGTTCGTCGCGTTGGCGTTCGACCGAAACGCTCGGCAGCGAGCTGGCGGCCTGTTTCATTGCAGAGAGCGTCATGGCCTCTATCTTGAAGTCAAACACCGCGGCTTGTCGCACGGCACGCAGCACGCGCAGCGGATCATCGCGCATCGCCGTTGCGGAGCAGGCACGGATCACCTTGCCTCGCAAGTCGGAAGCTCCATCCAGAGGATCCAGGATCGTCCCGCCCTTTAGGTCATACGCCATGGAGTTGATCGTGAAATCCCGCCCGGCAAGGTCAGATTCAATGTTGGGGCCTCGAAAGTCGGCAAAGTCCAGAGTCTCGCGAATGCCTTGGGGCGAAGGGACCACTACGCGGGCTGCACCAAAAGATTCGTCGAGAACATAGAAATCTGCCCGCAAAGAGTCTGCGACTCGGCGCGCCAACGCGATCGATTCGCGACGCACCGCGAAATCGAAATCGTGAGAGGCGCGGCCCATCAGCGCGTCCCGCACGGCGCCGCCTACGAGATATACCTCGTCGTCACGCACGCTCTCGCGCACGCGGTCGATTAGAGAAGCAAAGGGAAGCGGTGGCGCGTGCGGCATAAAGCTGATTTCCGGCTCTTCTTTGTGGCGGCTGGTCTGGGCAGCAAGTCGTGCAAGCCTTGGCGTCCCTCCCTGGCCGACAATCTTGCCTTCGACCCGTGCTATCCACCGCCCCGCATACGGAGATGCTTTCTTAACATCGTCGCGTGGGCTGCCCAATTCGCTCGCCGTCCTCTTCTTAAGACCTCTACTAGGCAGGCGTCGGGGCCGTGCTGAACTGTCCCCGCCTGCAGCCCCAAACTGGCCTGGTGCGGTGTGGCCTGGATGGACCGTGGCCCGCAGGTCGGGGACACGGGACTGAAAACGGTTGCTCAGGTCGAGCGGCTGGGTCCCGCCCTACCAGACGCTTCAACCAGGGTGATATTTCTCCAAGTCGACGACACCGATGAATGGCAAATTACGATAGTACTCATCGAGATCAAGACCATAGCCAAAGACAAATCGATTCGGGATCGTGAAACCCCGGTAGTGGATGGGGACGACCGCCTCACGCCGCTCAGCCTTGTCCAGCAGGGCACACACCCTCAGGCTCGCCGGCTGACGGGTTTCGAGCATGCCCAGGACGGACGCAATCGTATGGCCGCTATCCACGATGTCCTCGACGAGGAGGACTTCCTTGCCGCTGATATTGGTCTGCAAATCAAAGATGACGCGTACGTTCCCGTTCGAATCCCTGCGACCGGCTCCGTACGAGGAGACTGCCATGAAGTCGACCATGTGGGGCACGGTCAGATGCCGGCTGAGGTCCACGAGGAACGGTACCCCACCTCGCAATATGCAGATCAACAGCAGGTTCGCTTGACCTTGATAGTCCGCGCTGATTTCCGCGCCAAGCTCTGCGACACGTTGCTGCAATGTGGCTTCGTCGATCAGCACCTCGGCCAGGACTTCTCTGTAGTCTTGCATTGCGCGTTCTTACCTCTTAGCGTGGCACTTCATGATGCAGGCGACAGCGCGCCTCGTACAGTTCCGCCGCCCCCACGATGACCACTGGGTCGGCGTAGCGTGCCGGCTGGCCATTGACGAGTCTCTGGGTGCGCGACGCCTCATCGCCGCAGATCATGCAGATCGCGTGCAGCTTGTCGACACGCTCCGCCATGGACATCAGCAGGGGCATGGGACCGAATGGTTCGCCGCGGAAATCCATGTCGAGGCCTGCCACCAGCACGCGCACCCCGTGCTCGGCCAGCTTCTGCGCCACATCCACCACTTCACCGTCCATGAATTGCGCTTCGTCGATGCCCACGACAGTCGTGTCCGCGTCCAACTTGTCCTGGATGTCCGCCGCTTTCTGGATCGGGATCGCCGCAAAGTCCGCACCTGCATGCGACGTCACTTTTTCCAAAGCATAACGCACGTCGATGGCAGGCTTGAATACTTGCACCTTTTGTCTGGCGATCTTGGCGCGGACCAAGCGACGGATCAGCTCATCGGTTTTTCCGCTGAACATCGACCCGCATATGACCTCGATCGACCCCTGCGTGTGGCGCATAGCTTTAACTCTCCGATCCGGGACAGCCCCGCTCCCCGCTCAAAAACCAGCAAAACCGGCTGCCAGCGGGGATGCCGAGACTCATCTGGTTCGGTATGACAGCAAACAGGCAGATGCCTAAGCATCTGCCTGTTAAGTTTACCTGAGATTACTGTCCGTGCAAGTGCTACGCGGGGGCCCCCGCCGCCGGCGCTTCAGGCAATTCATACCCAAGTCCGCGGAGCTTCTTTTTGGCATCGATCAGCGATTTCTGCCCGAAGCCGGTGATACCCAGCACGGCTGCCTCGCCATCGGCGAGCTTCGCGAGGAATTGATTGACCTCCGTAATGCCTGCTTTGGCCAGTGCTTCGGTAGCCCGCGCAGACAGTCCAAGCTCGGCCATCGGCCGCTCGGGCGACTTCTTGGCGGCCTCCTTCGCTTGCTTGGATTCAACGTAGGTCTGCCGAGCCGACAGCTTCTTGTAGAAGCGATCCACTTGCCCCTCGATGTCCAGGATTCGCTGGGCCTCGCCGGTGAAGAACGGATGGCAGTTCGAGCAAATGTCGACCCGCAGTTCTTTCTTGGTCGAACCCGTGGTCCAGGTTCTGCCACACGAAGCGCAGCTCACCTTCGCATCGGGATAATAGGTTGGATGGATTTCAGCTTTCATCTCTAGGAACCTTCGGCCGGTGCTGGCACGACGTTGACACGCTTGCGACCCCGGACCAGATCGAACATAACGACACCATCGGCTGTCGCGAACAGCGTGTCATCCTTGCCGGCGCCCACATTCACACCCGGCTTGATCCGCGTACCGCGCTGGCGAATCAGGATGTGTCCGGATAGCACAAACTCCCCGGCGTATCTCTTCACGCCTAGGCGCTGGCCGTTGGAGTCACGCCCATTGCGGCTGGTACCACCGCCTTTTTTATGAGCCATATCTACCTCTCACTCTGTTTGCTCGGTTTCTTGCTGGTCGTCGCGCCTGCCTTCTTGCCGGCAGTTGCCAGCTTCCTGCCGGCGGCTTTCTTCTCTGCACGCTTCGGTGCGGCGTGCTGCGCCGATGATTCGGCCACATTCCTCGTGGCGTCCATTCCCTGCGGCTCTGCGTTTTCCGGTTTTGCTTCCGGCTTTGCGATTTTCCGCGTCTCGCCTTCGCTGCCGATGAAATCGATCATCAGACGCGTGTATTGCGGGCGATGGCCGCCCCGAACACGGATACGCTTCTTGGGACTGTACTTGAAATGCGTTACCTTTCGGCCCCCAAAATGCTCCAGGACCGTAACCTTGACATCGATACCGCTCAGCGCCGGGGCGCCGATCATGAAATCTGAGCCGTCCGCCATCATCAAGACGCGCTGAAGTTCGATGTGCTTACCTTCCTCGTCTGGCAGCCGATCGACTTCGATGATCTCCCCTTCGACAGCCCGGTACTGCTTGCCGCCACTTTCCACGATTGCATATCTCATCTTGTGCTCCAGTCATTCACTTCGCCGCTCAACCCGCGGGACACTTGCATCCGTCGCCGATCGTCGGGGAAGCTGGGTTTACAAGCAATCGCCCTGGCGTCTCTCACCATCTGCCAGGGCAAAAGCGAACGGTATTATACAGGCGGCTCAACCAGATGTCAACCTGTCAGCCCGTGAAACGTTTGTCTTGATGCAATCCCCGACAGGTCACCGTCCACTCTGGTTGCAGGCCATCCCTGCGCTCGAGGGGCGGCGCACCGCGCCGGCAATCGGCAAGCGCGCTATGTAGTGCACGAATCTGCACCCCCGCGCTCGACCCCGCCTTGTCCGACCTCTTCTCGCGCCGTGCAGCCAATCTGGGCATCGGCGGAGGGTCTCCCCGCGAGCGTTTTTGGCGTCGAAATCCGGCCCGCCCGCTTGATGTTTGGGCGCCCTGTTGACAACACCCCCGCAATCCTTTATGCTGATGCCGCGACCCAACCTACGGAGCGTTCACACAGAATCTGTGATCGCCCCCGGTGCGGGTTCGGTTCCGGCGGCACTGTCTTGCATGGAGGTCACACGCCGCAAGGAACCGCCTCGCCGAAGCCCGGTGGCTGGGACTAGATTCGGCAAGGGGCGAATCTTCGGCGTGATGAGCAGCCAATCATAGCGGTCTCAAAGGAGATGATCGTGGGCAAACTAGTTCAGCTTGGCAACGTTTCGGGCTACCTGGCCCAACCTACGGGCACCGGTCCCTGGCCTGCTCTCATCGTCATCCAAGAGTGGTGGGGCCTAGATAGGCAAACTGAATCCATCGCCGGCCGCTTCGCAGCTATCGGCTACCTTGCGTTCGCCCCGGATCTTTATCACGGGGAACTTGCCCCGCTGGGGGATGGAGAAAAGGCGGGTGAGCTGGTTCAAAAATACGGTCCCGGCGCGCCCGCGGACCTCGAGACCGTCTTCGACGCGCTCCGGAAGCATGCCGATTGCAACGGCAAGGTCGGAAGCGTCGGCTTCTGCTTCGGCGGGCGAATGGCGCTGGCACTCGGACTTGCTCGTCCATTGGATGCTGTTTGCACCTTCTACGGCGGCGGCATGCAGCAGCTTTTCGATCGCCTGCATGAGCTCAAAAGCCCGGTCCTCGGCATGTTCGGCGACAAGGACCAGTCTATCCCTGCGGGCACGGTGCAACAATTCGACAAGCTGCTGGACCAGGCTGGCGTCGAGCATGAGATCATTGTGTATCCGAATTCCGGACATGCATTTTTCCGGGATCGCGATACCAGTGTCTACAAACCCGAAGCTGCCAAGGATGCTTGGGAACGCGCTACTCGCTTCTTCAACCGCCACTTGCAGTAGATCCTGGCATGCGCTCAAACGGAAGACACCGCGGGGCACCCTATCGGAAGTATTTCGGTGTCCTGTCATGGGCTTTGCCTCCGAATTGGCGTGCCGTGCGATCCCCAGAGGCAGCCTAGAGTGAGCGGCCCGGAACTGACCCATGATCAGCTTTCGGTCGTCAGCGCCCCGCTGCGCGGCAGAGTCTTTCTGCACGGCCCCGCAGGGAATGGCAAGTCGACAGCGGGTGTGGCGCGCCTCAAGTTGCTCTTGGAGAGCGGCGTACCGGGCGAGAATATTCTTGTTCTGACCCCTCAGCGCACACTGCAAGACACATATCTCGCCCTCATCCATTCGCCCGAATCACCGGCGGGCGGCGAAGTGACTCCCCTAACGGTCGGCGGGCTCGCCCGCCGCATGTGCGATCTTTTTTGGCCGTTGGCCGCTGAAAAAGCCGGCTTCTCACGACCGGACCGTCCGCCTTCTTTCCTGACGCTTGAGAGCTCGCAGTACTACATGGCCCACATCGTCCGGCCGCTGCTTGAGGAAGGGTACTTCGAGTCCGTCACGATGGATCGCAATCGGCTCTATTCCCAAATTCTCGACAGTCTTAATAAGTCTGCCGCCGTCGGCTTCCCGTCTACCGAGATCGGTTCCCGTCTTGACTCAGCCTGGTTTGGTGACCCTGGTCAGCGGCGCATCTATGCAGACGCGCAGGACTGTGCGACGCGTTTCCGAGAGTTCTGTCTGCAGCACAATCTGCTGGACTTTTCTCTCCAGCTTGACTTTTTCTGGAAATTTCTTTGGCCCGACCAGACCGTTCGCAACTATCTTTTGCACACGTATCGACACATGATCTACGACAATATTGAAGAGGATGTCCCCCGCGCCCATGACCTGCTTCACGATTGGCTGCCAGTACTCGAGTCGGTATTGTTGATCTATGATGAAGGTGCTGGCTACCGGCACTTCCTCGGCGCCGATGTGCATACGGCATGGGCTCTACGCGAACTCTGTGAGACTGAGGTCGCGTTCCATGATTCATTTGTGATGTCAAAGGGGATTGAAAGACTTGGTGCATCACTGGCGGCGACGATCGACACCGCCTTCAAGTTCGCTGGTCCGCGCCAGACCGTGGAAACCGAAAGCGATCGCGAAGTGCATCTGCGGCTGATTACCGCCAGGTTCTATCCTGATCTCCTGGACCGGATTGTGGAGGAGATCCGCGGGCTGGTGATCGATTCCGGCCGTGCCCCTTCCGAAATCGTCATCCTGGCTCCATACCTTTCGGACGCACTCCGCTTCGCTTTGACGTCGCGGCTGGAAGCTGGCGGGCTGCCCTGGAGAACGCTTCGGCCCTCGCGCTCCCTGCGGGACGAATCCGCTGCGCAGGCCTTGTTAACGCTTGCTGCCCTCGCTCATCCGCAGTGGAACGTCCGCCCCTCCCCGTTCGATGTCGCCTACGCATTCATGCAGGCCCTCGGGACAGATCTTGTGCGAGCACAGCTGTTGGCAGAGATCGTTTATCGCGCGAAGAACATCAGTCTCTCGTCGTTCGATGATATCAATCCCGAGAAGCAGGAACGAATTACCTTTGTATTGGGCAACCGCTATTCGATCCTTCGTGATTGGCTGCAGGCCTACCGCCTGGCAGGGCCTCTGCCACTCGATCACTTTCTGCGAAGGCTCTTCGGGGAGGTGCTCTCGCAGCCAGGTTTCGGCTTTCATCGCAATCTCGACGCGGCTCGAGTTGCTGGCAGCCTGGTGGAGTCGGTCCGCAAGTTCCGGCTGGCGATGGAACCGGCGATCGTCGATGTGGATCACCCCGACTTCGATCTTGGCCACGAGTACATTAACATGCTTCAAGACGGCGTGCTAGCCGCGCTCTATCTGGACTCCTGGAAGGCCGGCAGCGAGACCGCGGTGTTGGTCGCGCCGGCTTATTCCTTCCTGATGATGAATCGTCCGGCTTCCGTACAGTTCTGGCTGGACCCTGGATCCAGCGGATGGTATCAGCGCTTGGATCAGCCGTTAACCCACAGCCAGGTTCTGAGTCGCGAATGGCCCGAGGGGAATACGTGGACATTTGCTGATGAGGAGCGCGCAAACTCCGAGACCATGGCGCGGCTCGTGCTGGGCCTGGTGCGGCGCTGCCGGGACAGGATCTATCTTGGCATCAGCGATTTGGGCGAGGGCGGATTTGAACAGCGCGGCCGGCTGCTGTATGCGTTCCAGAGTGTGCTGAATGACAACCTCGAACAATAGCGAGCACACGGGGGCTCAACAAATGCCGCAACATGACGGCCGGGTGGAATCCCGCTGGAGATCACTGCTGCCTCTCGTGATTGCCGCCATCCTCGTGGCGCTCTCAATTGCTGTTAGAGTAGCCTTTCGCGGCGTCGTAACCAGCGACTTGGACACGTACGTACTGCGATGGTACGCCAAGCTCCAACGCTTCGGCATCTTCGTGGGCTTGGGCAAGGATTTCTATAACTACACTCCACCATACCTGTACTTACTGGCAGTCGCTACCCTCACATCCGCCTTCGTCTCCGCCGTTACGGCCATCAAACTGATCGCCACCGCCTTCGACATCTACGGGGCCTTCATGATCTACAAGATCGTGCGCCTCAAGTATCCAGACGGTTATCTACCCTTCCTTGCCGCCGCCATCTTCTTCTCCGCTCCCACGGTCGTAGCCAATAGCGGCGTCTGGGGCCAGGCAGACAGCACGTACACGGCCTTCCTCCTGACGTGCCTGTATTTTCTCCTGGTCAGTAGACCATTTGGAGCGATCGTGTTTTTTTCGCTCGCGCTGGCGTTCAAACCACAGGCGATTTTCTTCATTCCCCTCCTTATGGTCCTGACTCTAATGCGTCGCCTCCGCTGGTACTACTTCGTGTTTGTACCGGCCGTATATGCGCTCGCGATGTGGCCCGCCGTGGCCCTCGGCCGCACGTGGATGGAGGTCTTCACCGTCTATTCGCGTCAGGCGGGCTCCGGGAAAGGCCTTACCCACAATGCCGCCAGCGTGTACGTCTTCATCCCAAAATCCGCGTTTGGATGGTTGATTGTGGTCGGCGTCTTCATCGCCGCGGTGGTACTTCTGATCTGGGTATTTTATTCGTGGCGATACACGAGGCACCTCGACCGACCCATGCTCATCCTCATGTCTCTGATCTCCGTGGCTCTGACGCCATTCTTGCTGCCGAACATGCATGACCGGTATTTCTTTCCAGCCGATGCCATTTCGCTTGCAGTCGCCTTTATCATGCCGGAACTGTGGTTCATTCCAATCTTGTACCAGGTGGTGTCTGGCCTGTCATATTCGATCTACCTGCTCTCGTATTCACCCGACGCGCTCAAAGTTGCAGCCACCGTTAATTTTGTCACGCTGAGCTACCTTCTTTGGAAGCAGGTCAGCATGAACCGGCCGCGGCGTCGTCCGGCAGAATTATCCATCAGCTCGCCCAACCAGAAGTTGCCCGTGGCGCCAAGGTGACGCCACGGCTGCCCGCTGCAGCTCCCTACTCCAGCCGCGAAGCTTAGTCTTCCCATCATAAAAATGTCAGCCCCATTCAGACCTCGTCCATCGCAGAATGACATCCTGCGCTACGCAGGAGGCAAGCTCGGCATTTCGGCGGTGCCCGGTTCAGGCAAGACCCATACGCTCTCGGCTTTGGCCGCTCACATAATCTCGAGCGGTCAACTGCAATCCGAACAGGAAGTGCTGATTGTCACATTGGTTAATTCCGCGGTGGACAACTTCTCAGCGCGTATCCGCCAATTTGTCACGGCCCGCGGCCTGATCCCTCAACTCAGCTACCGCGTGCGCACCCTGCATGGCCTGGCGCATGATATCGTCCGCGAAGACCCACCCCTCGTGGGTCTGGACAAGAAATTCTCCATAGTGGACGAGACTGCCTCCTCCGTAATGATTCGGGAGGCGGCCAACGCCTGGGCAAGCACTCACCCCGACGTCATGGATGAGTATCTATCACATTCGCTGGGCGATTACCAGCGCCGCAGAGCCACCAGTAAGGACTGGCCGGCGCTAGTCGAGGACCTGGCCGCCGCTTTCATTCGATCAGCCAAGGACCGGCGCCTTTCCCCCGCAGAACTGCGCTTCAGGCTGGAAGGCCAGCCGTCGACGCTTGGGCTCGCAGAGATGGGACTGCAAATCTACACCGATTACCAGCGTGCGCTCACCTACCGCGGCGCCGTGGATTTTGATGATCTGATCCGGCTGGCCTATCGCCTCCTTGAGGCGTCGCCCGACCTTTTGGAGCGACTGCGCTATCGCTGGCCGTATGTCCTCGAGGATGAAGCTCAAGACTCCAGCAAGATCCAGCAGGGCATTTTGTCCATGTTGGTCG
>JBGPAT010000068.1:0-10118 GCA_041480885.1 Anaerolineae bacterium | reverse complement strand
CGGTGGCGGAAACGGGCTCGACGACCAGTGCCACCTGCCACGGTTCCGGAAAGAAGTGGCGGTGCAGCCAGGTGTCGTAGCGGGACAGGAAAACGCCCATGCTGGGATGCGTGTGATACCAGCCCACGATCTTCTGGCCTTTGTAGTTGGCGTCGATCTGGTCATGAATATCGACCAGACTGTCTTGCGTAAACGTGAGATAAACCGTGCTTTGTCGCGTGTGGCGGGCAGGCAAAGCATGTTCAACAACTACGAACTGCTCGTGGTTCTCGTCCAGACACCACTGACCCACCAGGATGCCTCCCACCTCGTTCTTCATGTCACTCACGGAGTGGACGCAGATTCGGCTGTAGGCCGGCTGAGTCATGAAAACCTTCACCAGTGGAGTCGTGCCGGGCACATCGTATGGAGAATCCCAGCGGCTGGCTCGTTTGGCGGGAAGTGGAGTGGTAATTGGCTGCGTCATATCAGTCGGCAAAACGCGAAGGCCGGGTGTGGTGGACATGAGGATTTACCTCGCACCGTCCCGGGCCACGGCGTCGACTTGTGACTCGCGTGCGCCCGGGTAGGTGCGGGTATAGACTACAGCTGAACTTATCCCGCCGTCACGTCGGCGGTCATCATCAGCCGGTCGTTCTGCGGGATGCCCGCCTGCGACAGCGTCTCTTCCTCTTTCAGCTCGCGGCCGAGGCCTTTGCTGTCCAGGCGATAGGACATCGCGCGTCCATCCGGACCGGTGACCGGCAGTTCGAGGGATGTCGTCAGCTCCGGCAGCAGTTCTTTCACCGGCACGTCATCCGGCACCTCGGCATTGCGGGTACCTCCTGACGGTAGAACAATGGTGACAGGTACATCTGGCATGGCTAATCTCCTTTCTGATTCTGGTTGAGCGGACTATCGACTTGCAAACCGGTTTGCGCAACGCGGAAAAATCGCTACTTGATCCGCACCTTTGGCTTCGGCTTGATCGTGGCCGACGCAGGCTTGGCCGTGGGCTTGATCATGGTCGACGCGGGTTTGGCTGTGGGCTTGATCATGGCCGACGCGGGTTTGGCTGCGGGCTTGATCATGGCCGACGCGGGCTTGGCTGTGGGCCTGATCATCGGCGAGGCGGGCATGGCCATGGGCTTGGGTGCCGCCATAGTATCCGGCCTGGGGCTCGCTGGTGACAGCTTGATGCTAGGCTTCTTGACATCCTGTGGTTTCCCGGCGTTGAACTTCACACGCTCCGGACGCATCAACTCGCGTTGGTCGACAGGGAATATGTTGGGATGGGTCTTGCGGTACTCCCGGCTCCAACGTGCCGCCTCGGGATCCCACGGGAATGGGGGTTTCGTCGGATCGTCATGATAATTCTTGTACTGCAGCATCTCCCCCAGCATGATCACGAGTCGATCCAGGCTCCTGCTGGCCGTCCACCAGGCAGCATCGATACACACGCTGCCGTTCAAATGATTGATGTTTGGGTGCCAGATCGGCGTCAACCACTTCATGCCCGGCCAGCGCTGGGGGTACTGGTTGTGCAGATAGATCTCCACCTGGTGATGCTCGCTGTACATCGGGTTTCCCTGCCGGTCGACATTGGCGATGCTTTTGCACTTGAAGGTCACGATATAGCGCTCAGGGGGCAGGTTCGGCCGCGGTGACTGGGCGACGAAGCTGATCATGTCGGTGCGGGCGGCCAACTCTTGCATCAACTCGTAGTCGGCGCGCATTCGGCGCATGCGCGGACTATCCGCCACTACGTTCGTTCCCGTGCCCCCGCCGGTATCAGCGCCGGCCGTGATGTCGGCGGTCAGCATGAGCCGGTCATGATCGGGGATGCCGGCGGTGGCCAGCGTCTCGTCCTCCTTCAGCTCTCGACCCAGCCCCTTGCTATCGAGCCTGTAGGTCATCGGCCGGCCGTCGGGCCCCACCGTCGGCAGCTCCAACAGACTCGTGAACTCGGGCATCAATTCCTTGACAGGCACATCGTCCGGTACGTCAGCGTTGCGGGCGCCGCCGCTCGGCAGGACTATAGTGAGACTCAGATCAGACATTGCACACCCTCCGGTTCTACGTGTTCAGATGCGGCACCTGGCAGGTGCCCGTGACGTCCCAGCATTCTTTATGATGCAGCGTGTGGCAGATTGGACACTCAACCACGCCGCGTGCGTCCCGCCGGTTGACGTCCTCCAGGCAGTAGGGGCAGCGGTGCTCCTCATGAACCGCCAGGTGAACTCCAAGCTTGCGGCGCAGCGGATTCCAGCGACTTGAACGACGACTCGCCGAGCTCCGCACGGCGGCAACTCTCATTGAGATTAGCGGCCGACCTGATCTCCTCCCACCTACTTTCGGCCTGCTACTTGAGCTGGCCGGCGCGCGCACGTGGCCCGAACGGCCGTGGGGACCTACCGACACGCGGGCCAGCGGCGCCTGACGGCGCCTGTTCGGGCGCGCCACGGAGTTGGCCGGCCGGCGCTTCCACGCTCGCAGGACTATCCAGGATGTATCCACTGCAATCACCATGTGCGCCAGGTCAAGCAAATCCATGGTTGGCCGCAAAGGCTGCAGTAGCATCAATGAGCCCAGATGCGCCCAGTCCAGCCAGGGTAGGTGGACGGATCCCGTGGGCAGTGGGCCGATACCGAGCCGTGCGTCCGTGAAAAAGCCAAGCATGCTCAAACCTACTATGGACAATGCCGCAGAGGCGAGCCCCTGAATCAGCCCATGTCGTCTCCGGAGGACAAGGCGCGATCCCATGCCGGCCAAGAAACCCAAGCTGGCGTCCGCAAAAAAGCTGAACCACGTGAGTGGGATGGTCCTGCTCTCGCGAAACAGGATCACGAGTCCCAGAGTGGCCGCTACGACCAGCAGCACCAACAGAATTAGCTTGCGCAGCAAGTGCCAGTCCTCGGGTTCTGATTGGCCGTCGTAGAGACTCATGGATGCGATTCTCGAAGTCATGCTTCAGTTCATCTCAGCCGCGCAATTTCACCCGCGCGGCGGTCCCAGCCGCAGTGCCTCGGAGCTTCACCTTGCCTCTGGTCCGGACTGTCCCAGCACTGCCGGCGTCGGGCGAGAGTCTGATCCGGGTCTGCTCAAAATCATGGAAATGCAGGGTATCCTGCAGGTCGCCCGTCAGTTCATAAAAACGATACTGGATGCCGTTGTGGGCCTTAACAATGTGCAGCGGGGGCACGCCCACGCTCGCCAGAGTGCGGTGCAGGTAGTTCTCCTCGCCAGAGATAATGTGGGTCAGGCTCGACTCGCGCAGTTCGCCACAGGTCGGGCAATGCCCGGCCTCGAAGGTCACCTCGCTCAATGGCCTCAGGATCTGTTCCACGATGTGGTCATTGGGGCATTCAAGGGAAATGATCAGCTCCTGGTCCAGCTCGATGATGGCATCGGGTCCGAGGTCGGCCCGCGCGATCCGGAGTAGATCCGCCAGCGTGGTACGCTGGGCGCGCGCCGGCAGCTCGGTGATCTCACCGTACGTCCAGTGGCTCTCGCAATCGTCACGCGGGGAATAGGCGGTGGTGTGCATCTCATTCACCATGCCGTTGAAGTGGGTGACTTTCCCGGGCTCGACCGGCATATCATTGATGAGCTTCAGTGCCTCTTGCGACTGCATGCCCCCGATAATGGAGGCTATCGTGGGAGTCGTCGGTACCTTTCCAAGCAGAATGTTCTGCCGAGCCAGCAAGGGGCACGAGTAGCGCATCGATAGATCACGCAGCGCCTGCTCGGTGAGCGTGCATTCGTAGCAGGCACCCTTGCCGGGCACGAAGACCCGCACGAGCCCGAGGAGTTCCTGGATCGCGCCGTCGACCCACGGCTTGTTGACCCAGTAGCAGAAACGATTGACCGCAAGTCTGGCCTCGCGGTTGTCGAGGCACCCCACCACCACGTCCATACGGCGGATGACGCCCAAGCCCAGCTCGGTGGTGACATCGCCGTTCATGTACTGCACGTGGATGTCGGGATTGATGGACTTGGCGCGCGCGGCAGCAATCTCGGCTTTGCTGCGGTCGTTGTCCCCTTCCCGAAACAAGATCGAACGACTTAGATTCGCGGCCTCCACCTTATCGAAATCCACAATGAATAGATTGCCGATGCCCATCAGCGCGAGGTTCTTGATCACCTCGTTGCCCAGTGCGCCGGCTCCGATCACCATAACCTTCGCGTTCTGAACCTTCTCGCGTTCCCACCAGGAGATGAATTCGAAAGTCCCGAGGCGATCCTTGCGAAGATTCGGTATGTGGATAGGCTTGTCGTGAGCGATCGGCACGCGCAGCGGACCAGTAAGCGGCTCGTTCGTGGCCGCCCGCTGACCCGACTGCCCGGACCATCTTGCCATCTCACGCGCCTGCGCCATATTGGACTCGGCGACCGTCCGCGCGAACCAACCGACGTGCGGCCGCGCCTCGATCAATCTGCTCTCCTCCAGACTTTTGAGCGCCTCCCGCAGAGTGGACCGGCTGATGCCGAGCTGGTTCATGAGTTCACGTTCGGGCGGCAACTGGGCGCCCGATTCCAAGCTGCCATCCAACATGGATGCCGCGAGCTTGCCCGCGGCAGTTTCCGCCAAGGTTCGGTGCGAAATGGGTTGTATCTTCATATGTGCCTGTGGTATGGTGGTCAGACCAAGTTACCGTAGTATATGTGGTCTCGGCTCCCGAGTCAAGAAATCTGTCTAGGACAAAAGTACTATGGCGATTCTCCTGTTCCCGAGCGGGCGAAAGTAAGTTGCCCTTGGGGAATCCGTTCCGTCCCGAACCCTAACCGTCCAGGCCCCCAAGCAGATAAGTCCCTCAACGGAAAAGAAAAGACGACTCTTTCGAGTCGTCTTCTTCGAGTGCGGATCCTACGAACCTATTTCAGTTCGATGGACGCGCCCGCCTCTTCCAACTTCTTCTTGGCGTCGTTGGCGGCATCCTTGCTTACGCCCGTTAGTACCTTTCCGCCAGCCGTCTCCGCCATCGTCTTGGCGTCGCCCAGGCCCAGACTTGTCAGTTGGCGAATGACCTTGATGACGTCGATCTTCTTGGCGCCCGCATCCTTGATAATTACGTCGAACTCGGTCTTCTCTTCGACGGGCTCAGCCGCCGCAGCGGCCCCGGCAGCAGCCGCAACCGCGACCGGAGCCGCCGCTGATACGCCCCACTTCTCTTCAAGGGCTTTGACAAGTTCCGCGGCCTCCAGCACTGAGAGCGTGCTCAGTTCGTCAACGATCTTTTCCAGATTAGCAGCCATTGCTTGAAAACTCCTTCTTGTCTTCCTCACCAATTGACTTGCGTGGAGGATGTTTTGCCCAACGCGGCAATCTCCTCGCCTGACAGTGGCCGGCTAGGCGGCCGCCTGCGCCTTTTCCGAATACGCCTTGAAGACGGCGGCCAGTGCACGTGCCTGCTCGGCGATGGTCCGCACCAGCTTGCCGGCCGGCGCCTGCAGGATGCCCAGCAGCTGCCCGCGCACGACAGGTAATGGCGGCAACTCAGCCAAGGCCTTGACCTGCGCCATGGTCAGCATCTGCCCGGCCATGAACCCGCCCTTAACCTTCATGAAACTCATGGCCTTGGTAGCCTCGGCAAGTGCTTTGGCCGTCGCGGCCGGATCGGAGAACGCAAATGAGATGGCCGTGGATTGCAGGAGCAAGCCCACCGGGAGGGTCATGCCCTTGTCCTGCAGCGCGCGCCGCACAAGCGTATTCTTCACCACATGGAACTCACCGCCGGACTCGCGCACCTTGGCGCGGATGGCATCCATGTCCTTCATCCTGGCACCCGTGTACTCCACCAGAATCACCGCTTGACTGCGATCCAGCCAATCCTTGTACGTGGCCAGCACTTCGTCTTTCTGCTGCTTGGTAATAGCCAATTTTTTTCACCTCCTTTCAACAAAAAAGTCTTTGCCACTTCGCGGGCAAAGACTTTCGAAGGGAGCAGCCCACAGGGCTGGGATCCGCTTCAAGTCTCCACCTGGGCAGGAGATTAAGTCTCTGCATCCAGAGACACCCGCGGTCATCGGCGAAGCGGCTGCTTTCAGGTACGAGTATCTCTACTCGGTAGCCTCCACAGACAGGGCCGCGTTAGGATCGATTTTGATCCCCGGGCCCATTGTAGCATTAACAACGATGCGCTTGATGTAGCCGCCCTTGGCGCCGGCCGGACGGGCCTTGTTGATCGCGTCCATGAGCGCCGCAAAATTCTCGTGCAACTTCTGAGCATCAAATGAGGCCTTGCCGATGACGACGTGGATGTTGGCTGTCTTGTCAAGGCGGAACTCGACCCTGCCGGCTTTGGCCTCCTGGATCGCACGCCCAATATCGTGCGCCGGGACGACTGTTCCCGCTTTCGGGTTCGGCATCAGGCCGCGCGGTCCAAGCACTCGGCCCAACCGGCCGACCTTGCCCATCATGTCCGGCGTCGCGATCGCGACATCAAAGTCGGTCATCCCCCCCTCAATCTTCTTCAGCGTCTCGTCATCGTCGGCCACCAGGTCGGCCCCGGCCGCCCGAGCAGCCGCGGCGCCTTCGCCTGAGGCGAAAACCACGACACGGACCACCTTCCCTAGGCCGTGCGGTAGAACGACCACATCGCGCACCTGCTGATCAGCTTGGCGGGGATCCAGCGCCGTACGCATGTGCACTTCCACACTCGCGTCAAACTTGGTGTAGGCAGTTTCCTTGGCAAGCGCCACGCCTTCCTGCGGCATGTATAGCTTTGCGAGATCGACTTTGGCCAATGCGGCCCGGTAATTCTTTCCTGGTTTCGGCATTATGTCCTCCGTGGTCTTAGCGGGTCTGTTGACCCTCCCACAAACTAGTCCTGCACAACGATTCCCATCGAGCGCGCGGTCCCCTCCACCTGTTTCATGGCGCCTTCCACGTCGATTGCGTTGAGATCTTTCATCTTCAGTTCAGCAATCTCGCGGACCTGCTTGTGAGTTACGCTGCCGACCTTGTCCTTGTTGGGCACGCCCGACCCTTTTTCCACGCCAGCCGCTTTACGCAGAAGCACCGCCGCCGGCGGCGTCTTCAACACAAAGGTGAACGAGCCATCCGAGTACACCGTGATCTCGGCGGGAATGACATCTCCCTGCCGGCTGGCAGTGCGGGCATTATACTCCTTGCAGAACGCCATGATGTTGATGCCGTGACCCGCCAGCGCTGGTCCCACCGGCGGTGCCGGGTTGGCCTTGCCAGCTTCGAGCTGTAAACGAACAATTGCCTTGAGTTTCTTTGCCATGCTGGTTCATCTCCTTGCGCCGCGCTTCGGCCCGGCGCTTGTGGTTTTAGCGGATCACTTTGGGGATCCTCCCACCATCAACAATGAACGATCCTCAGCGTTCCCCGGCGAAGCGCCGGGCCGAAAATCGAGCATTGATAACTGGCACTATGCCTTTTCCACTTGCAGAAAATCCAACTCCACGGGCGTTTCACGCCCAAAGAACGAGACCATCACGCGCACTTTCGTGCGCTCCATATCGAGATCCGAAACGGTGCCGCGGAAGTCGTTGAAGGGCCCGTCAACAATACGGACACGCTCGCCAACTTTGAATGACACCTTAACGGTCGGCGCATCGGCCTCCATGCGCTTGATAATTTGGGACACTTCTTCGGGGCGCAGCGCCGTGGGCAAGTTGCCCATCCCCACGAAACCGGTCACACCCGGAGTATTGCGCACCACATACCAGGATTCCTCGGAAAGCGTCATATTCACCAAGACGTACCCGGGGAAAATGTGCCGCTCGACCGTGCGGCGCTTGCCCTCGCGGACCTCAATTTCCTCCTGGGTCGGGATCACAACGTCGAAGATCCTGTCCTTCATGCCCATCGTTTCGATGCGCTGCTCGAGATTGTGGCGCACCTTGTTCTCGTAGCCCGAGTAACAGTGGATCACGTACCAGGCTGCCTCGGCTGCTGCTTCGGACGTTACCTCGGCCTGCGGCAACTTGCCGCCCCGCATTTCGGAAGTGATGCGCGGCGCTGCAGGATGTTCCACGGCCTCGAGCTCCGGTGCCTTCAACAGCATCGGTTCAGGTGCGGAATCGGCCTCCACGTTTTCCTCTGTGGATTCGTCCTCACTCGCCGCGGCGCTCTGCGGAGTTGCTTCTGATGCAACCTCGATGACTGTTGCTGCGGGCTGCGCCGGCTCGGGTTCTGTACGTGCGGGCTCGGTGGGTTCGGGTTCCGGTTTCGCGGCGTCCTTATCCTCGGCTTGCACGGCAGCCGGGAGTTCCTGGCTCGCCTCAAGTTCCCGCGCAGGGAGAACCGCGGAAGGCTGTGCCGCCTCGGTCGGTTCTACTGTTCCTTCGAGCGGTTTCTGTTCAGGCCGCTCTTCGAGATCCTGCTCATCCATCGAAACCTCGTGATCACCCTTGCCAGGCAGTCCGCCGGGCACTATATGCCAAGAATCCAATTAAGCAGGCTGTTGGCGCCGTAGTCGACCAACCCCAGGAATATCCCGATGACCACCATTACGATGATGACGAGGATCGTCAATTGCCGCGCCTCCGGCCAGGTGGGCCAAGATACCTTGCGCAACTCGCCGGCGGTCTCGTTGAAATAACGCTGGATCGCATTCTGGTTCTTTGTTCTCTCAGCCAAAACTCAACTCCTTGCACCAGGAAGGTTCTCTGGCGCTCGTACCGGGCTGGAATCCCGGTACGTGTTGCACGTCTGCTGCCTGGCACGCGTGCCAGGTCCTCGGCCGCGCCTCATCTATCCTACGGCTAAAACGCCGCCTGCTCTCGACGGCGTTGCCTCTGCAGGCCAGGAAGGACTCGAACCCTCAACCGCTCGTTTTGGAGACGAGTGCTCTACCAATTGAGCTACTGGCCTAAAAGCGTGTCCAGCGACGCAGCATCGGTGGCAGTCTCAGATATGGCACCTCACCGCTGGCACTTGCAACACCTCACAAGATTGTCACTTAGTTTCCCTATGGAGCCTGTGCGTCCTGCAGCGTGGACAGTACTTCTTCAGCTCCAGCCGGTTTGGATCATTACGACGGTTCTTCTGTGTAGTATAGGTCCGCTCCTTGCATTCCGTGCACTGCAACGTGATCACTGGGCGGACATCTTTTTTCTTGGTAGCCATCTATTACCTTGCTTTCTCAAGCCTTTTCATGTAATGATCTTGGTCACGACACCCGCGCCGACCGTCAGGCCGCCCTCGCGGATGGCGAACTTGGAGCCCTGCTCCAGCGCCACCGGTACGATCAGCTCCACCGTCAGGTTCACGTCATCCCCAGGCATCACCATCTCCACCCCCTCCGGCAGTGTGATGTCGCCCGTCACATCCATCGTCCGGATGTAGAACTGCGGCCGGTACCCGTTGAAGAACGCCTTGTGCCGGCCCCCCTCCTCCTTCTTCAACACGTACACCTGCGCCAGAAACTTCTTGTGCGGAGTGATGCTCCCAGGCTTGGCAATCACCTGCCCTCGCTCCACGTCCGTCCGCTCTATGCCCCGCAGCAACAACCCCAAGTTGTCCCCCGCCAACCCCTCGTCCAGCGACTTGTGGAACATCTCCACCCCCGTCACCACCGAGCTCGTGCTCTGCTCGTGCAGCCCAATGATCTCCACCGGCTCCCCCACCTTCACCTTCCCACGATCCACCCGCCCCGTCACCACCGTCCCACGCCCCTTGATCGAAAATACGTCCTCCACCGACATCATGAACGGCTTCTCTATTTCCCGCTTCGGCTCCGGAATGTACTCATCAATCACACGCAGCAACTCCCGTATCGAGGCGTACTCCGGCGCATTCGGATCCGTCGACGTACTGTCCAGCGCCTGCTTCGCACTCCCGCGCACGATCGGCGTCGTGTCCCCGGGAAAACCCTGCTTCGTCAATAACTCCCGCAACTCCAGCTCCACCAGCTCCAATAACTCCGGATCATCCATCATGTCCGTCTTGTTCAAATACACCACGATCGACGGCACCTCCACCTGCCGCGCCAGCAGCACGTGCTCGTGCGTCTGCGGCATCGGCCCATCCGGCGCTGCCACCACCAATATTGCCCCGTCCACCTGCGCCGCCCCCGTGATCATGTTCTTGATGTAGTCCCGGTGCCCAGGCATGTCCACGTGTGCATAGTGCCGCTTGTCCGTCTCATACTCCACGTGCGCTATGT
>JBGPAT010000067.1:0-10143 GCA_041480885.1 Anaerolineae bacterium | reverse complement strand
GTATTAGTAACAAATGGCCTCGAAAGCCTACTCCTTCCCGTTCGTCAATAATTCGTACAACAGCGCCGCGCTCCACGCCTGGGCGAAGCAGCCGCCCCACTCCTGCTCCGCAGCCGAGCTGAGCTCCGAGCAGTGGCCGATCGCGCCCTGGTAGAGCAGGTCCTTGATGCACGCCTGGGTGAGCCGCTGGACCTGGCGCGCATACTTCTTCTCGTTGAGGTGGCGCAGGGAGAGTGCCGCGAGGGCGTTCACCCAGTCCCCGGAGGCCGTGAGTTGCTGGGCCGTTGCGAACAGGCTTTGTTCGCCCCTCAGGTCGGGCGTGGATGTGGGCGGCGGTGTTCTTGTTGCGGTGGGAATGGCCAGTCGCACGAGGACTTTCGCCAGTTCGTTTTGCGCGCCGGGGAAGCTGGGGTTGTTCTGAATGATGAACTCCAGGCGCTCTCTGGCGGCCTCATATCGCCCGAATTGCTCGTCCACGAGCGCGAACTGGAACTGCTCCGTTAGCTGTTGCGAGATGACGTGGGACTGCGCCGCCGTCCGTTCGCCAATGCCGCTGGCGTAGCCGCCGAGCCCGGCGAGTAAAAGCAGGACTAGTATCGCAAGAATCCCCACGAGGATCGAACGCAAGCGCCCCTTTTTGCCGACCGGTTTCAGCGGCTGCGTATCGCCGGGCTTGAATGGAGGCAATGACTCAGAATTGCCCGTTTGTTCAGACATGGGCGCTATTATACCGCTGCCGCACCGTGGCCATTTGCAAGACTTCCTGCCGCATAACAAGCGCGAAGGGGCGACGCAGCCTTGATGTGAAAGCTTGCCCGGGAAAACGCTGCCTACTGGTTACGACCGGCCGTGTCAGAGATTCAACAAGGTGCGCAGCTCTTGCCGAATGAAGGGCATGGCAGCGAGGCCGCCTAGCATGATAGCGCCGATGGCGGCCGGCACCTGCGAGAAGGGGAGATAGCGCAGCACCGCGGCAGCCACAATGCCGGCGGTTGCTGCTCCGGCAACTGCTCTAGCGGCGGTACCGCGCACCTGGTTGATTCCCGGAAAACGGCGATCTAGCAACATGAGCAGTACGACCGCCTGGGTGGTGAATGTCAGCGCGGCGGCCAACGGAATTCCCGCCAGACCAATTATCGGCGACAGCACCAGAGATAAGAGCACAAATGCCACAGCCTGTACTGCCGCGGCTACAAGCGGAGTCCGGGTGTTCAAGTTGGCGTAGAAGGAACGGACCGCAACCTCGAGCCAGGCGTCGCCCACGAGGCCAATGAGAAACGCCCACGTGCAGGCAGTCAGCAGGTCGAGACGCGCGCTGTCATAGCCAAAGAAGCTTTGCGCCAGCGGTCGAACCGTCAGCCCTAGCAGCACCGCCGCGGGCAGGCAGAGGGCCAACATCACCTTTAGGGCGCGGTTCACGGTGCTCGTGAATTCGCTGACCTGGCCGCGGTCGATGAATTCGGCTAGCGAGGGCAGAATGGCAACAGCGATGGCAGATCCAATGATGGTTTCAGGAACCTGCTCGATCGTCCAGCCCAGATTGAGTGCTCCCACTCCCACAGTGTCGAAGCGCGAAGCGAGATTGTCGCGGGCGAGAAAATAAGCCTGGATACAAGCCATGGTCAGGACCCGCGGGCCAAGCAGGATCAAGACTCGCTGCACGGGGGCGCTCTTGACCTCCAGTATGGGCGTCCAGTGGAAGTGGAAGCGCATCAAACCCGGCACCTGGATCAACAGGTGCAGTAGTGCTCCAAGGATGACGCCGTAGACCATCCCATAGAGTCCTAACCCGAATGCCGGCAGAGGGATCGGTCCAAGATGCAGCGGCGTGCTTGGGCTGAGGATGGTCACCCCGAAGATCTGGCCGGCGTTGTAGAGCAGGGGCGCCAGGGCTGGCAGAAAGAAGTGCTGATTCGCATGCAGGCCGGCCATGACCAGGCCGCTGATTGAGAAGATTACGATCGCGGCCAGGTCCAGACGCATCAGTGCGGCCGTCAGTGCTTGTTTGTCCGCGGAAAAGCCGGGAGCGATGAGGAACCGGACGAACGGCCCGGCCAGCACAATAATGATGATGGATGCCACGCCGGTAATCAAGAATGCGAGATTGATAATCCTGGAGAACAGATCCCACGCCTGATTCCGCCCCTGTTGATCGATGGTTTCTCTCAGGACAGGTATCAAGGCGATCCCGAGCGCTCCGCCCGACAGGAGAGCCGAAAGGTAATCGGGGATGTTGTTGGCTGCGCCGAAAATCCCCATGCCTTCCAGACCAACGATCTTATTGAAGAGCAGTGACTTTCCGAACGCCAGCACCTTGTCTGCCCCGAAGAAGAACCCGAGCAGGAGGGACGTGCGCGTCAGGAACGAGAGTCTTTGCATGCGCTACAGCGTGCCCTTGTATTGCCCGCCGTCCACTACCATCATCATCCCGGTGACATATGAGGCCGCCGGTGAAAGCAGGAACACCGCCACGTTCGCGAATTCTTCCGGCCGGCCCACCCTGCCAAGGACGCTCTTCTGTGCATCCTTGGCCTTTTCCTCTTCCAACGACGTTCCATTCCTTTGTGCGCGGGCGGCCGCCAGTTCTCGGATCCGCTCTGTGTCCATATTGGCGGGCAGTATCGAATTGAATCGTATGCCTTCCGAACCGAGCTCCAGCGCCAAGCTCTTGGTCAATCCTATAGTCGCGAGCCGAATGCTGTTCGAGAGCACGAGGTTAGGCATAGGCTCCTTGACGACATATGACGTCATCGTGAGCACGCTGGCCGCGGCCGACTTTCGCAAGTGGGGCAGAGCCGCCCGGATCAGCCGCACATGGCTCATAAAGGACAAGTCCACTGCCTTGTCCCAGGTGGCCTCATCGAACGACTCAAATCGTCCCGCGGGCGGGCCGCCTGCGTTGGTGACCAGAAGGTCGAGCCCACCGAAAGCTTTCGCAGCACCCTCGACCAGCGTCTGGGGAACGTGTGCCTCACTTACGTCACCTGCCAGGCTGACCACGGATCTGCCGGTTTCCTTTGACATCCGCTCTGCAGCGGCTTTGGCTTTGGCCTCATCACGTCCATTCAGAGCGACCAGGCAGCCCTCCTGTGCCAACAAGAGGGCAATTGCATAGCCGAGTCCACGCGAAGAACCAGCCACAAGCGCCCGTTTGTCTTTCAATCCAAGATCCATACTCGCCTCCTGCATCTGCCATGTGTCGCGTGCTCGCCTGCAGGTCCAGTCCTCATCTGTATGTTGTCAGAATTCCACACTGCTTTCATGAGAGTTCAATCCCCGTCTCATCATTGAACGCCTGTTTATGGCCGCTCGCGGCCAAGTCAACAGGCAGGAGCATGCCGTAGATCATATCGGTGACCGGGGTCGGAACGCCCACCTCGCGACCCTTGCGACAGAGGACACCGATAATGGAATCAAGCTCGGTGCGGCGCCCGCGTTCCACGTCCAGCTGCATAGAGGCCTCTATTTGGGGGGCGTTCTGGTCGATGCCGGCCAGCGTGCTCTCGACGACGTCCGGCGACAGCTTCACATTGTGGGCTGTGGCCACAGCCTCCGTCTCCCTCATCAGTCTGGTGATCACGGACCGCGTCTCAGGAACGGAGCGGTAGTGACCCATAGGCAGGCGGGTCAATGAGCCGAAACCGGCTGCGACGGAAATGAACAGCAACTTCCCCCATAGGACGCTCATGATGCGCTCGGAGACCTCCACCGTTACTCCCGTGCCCTTGAATGCGTCGCACACCGCCTGAATGCGCGTAGTGAGACGTCCATCCAACTCTCCGATAACCACCCGGCGGAACTCCGACACCTGTCGGATGACGCCGGGCGCCTCGATGGCTGACGAGATCATGGTCGTCCCGGCTATCATGTGCGCCATGCCTAGCACCCTGCCGATGTGCTCGCTGGCGTCGATGCCATTCTGGAGGCTAAGAACCGTGGTGGCGTCCGCGACCATGGAGCGAGTCCGGAGTGCTGCCTGGTCCGTATCGTAGGTCTTCGTGCAGAAAAGGAGAAGATCTACGGGGCCGACCTCGCCCGGATCATCGGTGGCGCGAACAGGTTTGATTTCGATGTCGCCGTGGACGCTCTTGATTTGCAAGCCGTTCGTCTGCATTGCCCGGAGATGCGGCCCACGCGCTATGAAGGTGACTTCGTGTTTATTCCGTGCCAGCAGCGCACCGTAATAGCCCCCCGTGCCGCCGGCTCCCATGACCGCAATTCTCATTCGTTTCCTCCGGGAAACAACTGTCAGAACTTATGACACCGTTCACGTCGGGCATGCGACGGCTCAAATTCAAACCAGGTCGATGCGGTGCTCCACGATCATGCCGTCAGGCCAATTCGCTTCCACCCACTTCTCGACGGATTGCATGGCCGCCTGCAAGTATCCGGCTTCATTTCCAACCATTGCACAAGCAACGATGGACTGCTTCAAGTTGTCCTGCATGCCCATTTCGGCGGCCGAGACATTGAACTCGCGGTGCAGGCGCGCGATCAATGGTTTGATCCGACCGCGCTTTTCCTTGAGTGATGAGCACGCGGGCAGGTGGAAGTGGATCGTAAGCGTGGCGATCACTGTGCGTCCACGACCGGCCGGAGGGCCGCCACTCGGGGTGGGGCTGCGTGCACGGGGTGTTTGCGGCCGATGTAGCAGGCATCGTCAAGCATGGCACCATTCATGATTTACGAATCCAAACTTCCGCTTTACAATCCCTCCTGTGTCCGCAATTGAGATTTCTTACAACCTGGCGCTCGACTATTTATATTCCTTTGTGGATTATAGCCTCAAACATTCCTCCGAGCTTGCCAAGGCCGATTTCAATCTGGAGAGGATGCGGGCCCTGATGCAGGCCCTGGGAAATCCGCAAGACCGGTATCCCATTCTCCATGTGGCGGGCACCAAGGGGAAAGGTTCGGTCTGCGCGCTCGCAGCCAGTGGCTTGCAGGCGGCCGGTTACCGGGTGGGGCTGTACACTTCTCCTCATCTACTGGACTATTGTGAGCGGATCCAGGTCGGCGGACAGCCCGTCCCGCATGGCGACCTGGTTGACTTGATTGAAATGGCCAAGCCGGCCGTTGCCCGCATTCCCAAGCTGACCACGTTTGAGATCACCACAGCATTGGCACTGTCTCACTTTGCGAACCAGCGAGTGGATGTTGCTGTGATCGAGGTCGGTTTGGGGGGCCGCCTGGACGCCACCAACGTAGTCAGACCCGCGGTGTCAGTAATTACCTCGCTGTCCTACGATCACATGGCCGTCTTGGGGGAAACTCTGGCGAAGATCGCCGCCGAGAAGGCGGGCATCATCAAAGAGGGGATTCCCATTGTGTCCGCGCCCCAGAAAGATGAAGCCCTGCAGGTCCTCCTGCGCATTGCCCGAGAGCACAGTGCTGCCTTTACCCTGGTTGGGCGCGACGTGAGGTTTAAGCCGCTGGGCCATTCACTGGACGGACAGTCCTTGTGGGTATCGGGGCCGCACGAGGCTTTGAAGCTTACGATTCCGCTGCTCGGGTCGCACCAGGTCCAGAATGCGGCAATTGCTGCGACCGCGCTGTGGCAATTGGGCGACCGAGGCCTTGATGTACCTGATCTTGCGATGACCAAGGGCTTTGCGGCCGTGAAATGGCCGGCTCGCTTTCAGGTTGTTCGGCGCGAGCCACCCGTGATCCTGGATTCCGCGCACAATCAAGATTCCTTTGCGCGACTCCGCCAGGCTCTTGACGATTACTTCCCTGGCAGGCAAGCCTATCTCATTTTTGGTGCCTCCGAGGATAAGAACATCCCGGGCATGTTTCAAGAGATCAAGAATAAGGTCCGGCACATGTTCATCACCAGGGCTGATCATCCACGCGCGCTCGATGCGGAGAGAATAGGGTCACTGGCCGAAGAGGCTGGTTTGCCGTTTGCGATTGTGGAACCGGTCAAGGCTGCATGGGCGCGGGCGCTGGAGCTCTCGGAAAAAGATGGTAGCATTGTGTTGTCGGCCGGCTCCATGTTTGTGACCGCTGAAGCTATGGCGGCGTGGCAGGATGCGGAGACTGGAAACCCCGGCCCGCACGCGTAACGACCGCTGGTTCGCTGCCCCGAATCCCCTCAACGAGCATTCAATGAATCATACAGCTCAATGGAACGAAGAAGAAGATAACTTTAGTTTGACGTTGTCACAGCGCACCGAAGAACTGTATCGGGTGCCGAATCTTGAGCCGAATGAAGACGGGCTCGTTGAGGCAGCCGTATTGCCCTTGCGGGACCTCATCGTGTTCCCGCGCATGGTATCCCCGATCTTTGTCGGCCGCGAGGCTTCATTACTTGCCGTCCAGGAAGCCCAAGCCCAGAATCGGGCGGTGATCGGCCTCGTGCAAAAGGATCCTGAGGTGGAAGATCCGAAGCCCGCCGATTTCCTCACGGTCGGCATGGAGATGGCTGTCGGGCGTCTGTTGTCGATGCCCGATGGTTCATCGAGTGCGCTGGTTCAGGGACGCCGTCGGGTTGAGATCGTGGATTTCGTCCGGACGCGGCCCTACCTGAGGGTGCGTGCCCGCCCCGTCTTTGAAGCGCAGACCGCCGACCGGCAGACGCGGGCGTTGATGCGCTCTGTGCTCGACCTCTTCGATCGCTGCGTGCAGCTTGATCGATCGATCCCCGAAGAGGCGCATCTGTATGCAATGAATATCTCGGAGCCCGGCTGGCTGGCCGATATGATCGCCACATCGTTATCCCTGAACTACGAGACGCGGCAGAGCCTGTTGACACTGCTCGAGCCCCGCGGGCGACTGCAGACGATCAACAAGATATTGGCCCAGGAGCTGGATGTGCTGGAACTCCAGGACGAGATTCACTCCCGGGTGCAAAACGAGGTGGATAAGACTCAGCGCGAATACTATCTGCGCGAGCAGATGCGACAGATCCAAAACGAGCTCGGTGAAGGCGATGTCTTCACTCGGGACGCCGTCGAATTGAAGCGCAAGATACAGGCTGCGAACCTTCCGGACGAGCCCAAAGGCGTCGCCATGAAGGAATTGGAGAGGCTCAACCAAATGCCGCCCATGGCGCCGGAAATCGGCACCATCCGCACTTACATTGACTGGATCATCGATCTCCCTTGGACCGCTGGCACACCCGACAACCTGGATGTGAGGCACGCCGCAAAGACTCTCGAACGGGACCATTACGGGCTGAAGAAGGCCAAGGAACGTATTCTCGAATACATTGCGGTACGTTCGCTGAAACCGAAGAAGGAGCGCCAGCCGATCCTATGCTTCGTGGGCCCGCCAGGGACCGGCAAGACCTCCCTGGGCCGTTCGATCGCCGAGGCGCTCGGCCGCAAGTTTGTGCGGGTGTCCCTGGGAGGCATCCGTGATGAAGCCGAGATCCGGGGCCACCGCCGGACGTATATCGGCGCGCTCCCCGGCCGAATCCTCCAGACCATGAAGCGCGCCGGTACCGTCAATCCGCTGTTCATGCTCGACGAGATCGACAAGCTCTATTCGGATTTCCGCGGCGACCCTGCTTCCGCGATGCTGGAGGTTCTTGATCCTGAACAGAACTATGCCTTCAGCGATCACTACCTTGAAATCCCGTTTGACCTGTCGAAGGTCATGTTCATCACAACCGCCAACTATTTGGGGCCGATCCCTGCCGCTCTGCTGGACCGTATGGAAGTCATTGAGTTCCCCGGATACATCGAGGAAGAAAAACTCGAGATTGCCAATCGCTACCTGATCCCGCGTCAGATTGAAGAGAATGGCTTGACCGAGGTCGGGCTCGCCTTTGAAACGCCCGCCCTCCAGCGCATTATTCGCGAATACACTTTTGAAGCTGGCGTGCGGAATCTGGAAAGGGAGATCGGCCAGGTAGCCCGCAAGGTGGCACGCCTCAAGGCAGAAGGCAAGAAATATCCGGACAGGATCGTGCCGACCGTCATTGAGAAGTTCCTTGATCCTCCCCAATACATTCCACCCGAAATGGAGAAGACCGACGAGGTCGGTGTCGTACAGTCGCTTGCCTGGACGGAAAATGGCGGGGAGATTATGGCCGTCGAGGTCGCGGTCCTTGAAGGCAAAGGCTCTTTGCAGATGACGGGTCAGTTGGGTGAAGTGATGCAGGAGTCGGCGCAGGCCGGGCTCACGTACATCAAATCGCGTGCTGCAAGCTTGGGCGTGGATCTGGATGTTTTTGAGCGCATGGACATCCATCTCCATCTGCCTGAGGGTGGAATCCCCAAGGATGGTCCATCCGCCGGGATCACCATCGCCACGGCGATGATCTCTGCTCTTACCGGGCGGCCTGTCTACCGTCATATTGGGATGACTGGTGAGATTACTTTGCGCGGTCGGGTGCTGCCCGTCGGGGGTGTACGGGAGAAGGTCCTTGCAGCCCATCGGGCCGGTCTCAAGATCGTCCTGCTGCCGGAAAAGAACATGAAGGACTTGCATGATGTGCCGAAGACGGTCCGCTCGGACCTCAAAATCGTGCCGGTGAAGCACATGGATGAAGTGGTTAAGGCGGCGGTCGCCTCGGAAGCCGTAGTCGAACCGCCGCGGCCCCGCAAGAGAACCGAAGAAACCCCTGAGGGCAGCGCCGAAGAGCGGCCGGCAAAAGAATAGGTCGTGAAGACGCGGCCTTGGCGATTGCATCGCCGCATGCCGCGAACTGGACCATGATCTTCATGAGGGAGCCCGAATGATGTCTGTCCGCCTCGAACAGCTTCAGACCATCCTGGCACAAGCCGGGCTGGATGCCATCGCACTAAATCCTGGCGCGACCTTCACGTATCTCACCGGACTCCGCTTTCATCTAATGGAACGGCCGGTCGTGCTGTTGATCGCCCCGGGAAGAGCGCCCGCCATAGTTCTGCCGCAGCTCGAGAAAGCCAAGCTCGATCTGCTGCCTTATCCCCATGAAGCCTTTACGTACGGTGAGAATCCTGCCGATTGGAATGTGGCGTTTCGCCGGGCGGTGAACTCACTCGAATTGGACGGGAAGAAGATCGGCGTTGAACCTAGGCAGATGCGGCTCCTGGAGTTCGGCCATCTTCGCGCCGGGGGACCGGAAGCGGACTTCCCGGACGCGTCCGAAGCGCTTGCCTCACTTCGGCTCCGCAAAGATGAGGCTGAAGTTGACGCGATTAAGCGGGCAGTCGGGATTGCCCAGCGGGCGCTGGAGGCCACTCTGCCGTCCATCCGCATCGGCATGACAGAACGCCAGATCGCTGCGGTCTTGCACGTGCAGCTGCTTCAAGGCGGCTCGGATTCAGAACTGCCATTCCTGCCCATTGTTTCGGCTGGGCCTAATTCCGCCAACCCCCATGCTTCACCTTCAGAGAAACCGCTATCGCGCGGAGACCTGCTCGTGGTGGATTGGGGCGCCGCAGTGGATGGTTATGTGTCCGATCTCACTCGCACGTTTGCCGTGGGGGAGGTCGATCCCGAATTGCGGAAGATTGCCGGGATTGTTTTGGCCGCCAATGAAGCGGGCATTGCCGCAGGCAGACCTGGCGTCGCGTGCTCGAATATCGACCATGCCGCACGAAGCGTGATTGAGAAGGCGGGCTATGGCGCGTACTTCACCCACCGCACGGGTCACGGCATTGGCATGGAAGACCACGAAGAACCATACATACGCGGTGACAGCAACCAGATGCTATATCCAGGCATGGCCTACGCGGTTGAGCCCGGCATCTACCTGCCCGGGCGCGGCGGCGTGCGCATAGAGGACAACCTGGTCGTAACGAAGACTGGCGTGGATGTCCTAAGCGACATGCCGCGTGCATTGAGGCGGGTAGGTTGAGTCAGATCATCTCCGGCACACAAAGCCCCGCTCGACCCTCTAGGGAGAAGTCGGTTCTGATTGGGGTTGGCGTGGCAGGCTGGCTGGTGATCGGCATCTTGTTTGTGCTCTACGGTTACGGGCAGACGTGGCGTCTATGGGGCATCCAAAGTCGAAACCCGTTTTTCCTTGATTTGCGTCTGATCGCCGGCATGGTGCAAACGCTGCATATGGGACTGGACCCAACCTTGCAGAACCCAGGTGATCCCCGCGGCCGGCTCTTCAACTATCCTCGTGTCTGGTACTTGCTCGCCCATACAGGTCTTTCCCAGGCTGATACCTTGTCGTTGGGCGTTCTGTTGATTGTCCTGTTC
>JBGPAT010000066.1:0-10440 GCA_041480885.1 Anaerolineae bacterium | reverse complement strand
GTTCGTTTGCCGGTCCACCTCCCTCGTGATTGTTCGCAAGGCGGCGGGAGCTTTGCCTAGTCACGAGCGCCGGAGACAACATGATCGATTTGGGTTCAATGAACTCCAGTCCCTGCCAACTCGCCTCGATGATCTTCGTGATCTCCTGCACTGCCACCTTGCCCACGTTGAACTGATCCTGCTGCACAGTCGTCAGGGGCGGCTGGAAATACGCCGACTCGGGGATATTATCGAATCCCACGACGCCAAGGTCTTCCGGCACCCTCCGCCCGTGGCGAGCCGCGACGGATAGTACACTCAGCGCCATTTGATCGTTTCCGACGAAGACCGCATCCATCTCCGGGTCTCGCTTGAGGAGCTTCTCGATGGCTTCTTCCCCGCTCGCGGGGGACCAATTGCCTTCCGCCCAGCAATGCTCGTCCGCCCCCAGGCCGGCGTCGTGCAGCGCGTCCTTCCAGGCCGCCATGCGCTGGCGGGCTTCCCACCAATCCAGCGGGCCAGCGATGTGCGCGATGTTGCAGAAGCCCTGCTCCAAGAGGTGCCCCATTGCCAGCCGGGCGCCAAGATAGTTGTTGATCGAAACCACGCACACGTTCTCGCGCGGTTCCATGGCCAGATACACGATTGGCATCTCCAGTTGAACTGGAAGGTGCTCGATCCAGCGCCGGTTCGTTCCAACCTCAGGAACCGCCCAGATCACTCCATCCACGTGACGGGAAACGAGCGCTTGGAAAATCGGTGCGATGTCGTCGGCGTCGTAGCGCGGGAGCTCTTCGAGCAACAGCGCATACCCGGCATCCGCGGCGGCGGCGGTGATGCCACCAAGCGTGCGCGACGGTCCTGTGTGGCGAAGGCCGGCAGTTACGACACCGAGGGTATAGCTCCGCCGGCGAATCAGGGTGCGGGCAAGCGCGCTAGGCCGATAACCCAGGCGGTCGATCACGTCCTGTACACGGCGGCGAGTTTCAAATGATACGTCGGGCCGTTCATTGATAACACGGGAAACGGTCTGCGTGGAGACGCCAGACGCACTGGCGACTTGGCGGATCGTGGGCCTCCCCGTTTGTGGGCTCATTGTTATCGTTCCCGTTATCGATAACAGGATAGTCGGCAAGACGAGCAACTTCAAGTGACAATTGTCGTGCTCGAAGTATGACAATCCTAATGAGCAACCGGGAAAACGAGTCTGACTGTGCCTGAAGATGGCAGTTTGCGCTGGCTCTCATTTGACAAACCTCATCATAATAGTATGACTTGTGGCCTCGACTGACCGCCCTGTGGCCCCGGCTGATCTGTGATCTGATCATGGTTGTCCATGGCGTGATGCGCTCCTCCCCCGTAAGCCGAGAGCTGGATCAGTCACCCCCGCTCAACAAGTCGACTTTCCACTCTGAAGATTCAACGCTAATCTTGGCCACGTCCCCCGGCCAGTAGAGATGAGTCCAATAGCTGCTGCCTCTTAGCGTGGAAGGGTTGACTCCCATCGTAACGATGATGTGGTCTGGCGTGTAGTGCGCAAAGTAGGTCTCGCGGTCCACACGAAAGCGTCCCAAGGTTGGGTCCATGGCAACCCAACCGATTCCGGGCAGGTATACATCGGGCCAAGCATGCTCAATCCGGGCGCCACCCTCCGCAACTACCCCCAAATAGCGTAAACCTTCAAAATAGCGCGCGGGGATCCCCTGTGCGCGGCTGAGGGCGATCAGAAGAGAGGCGTACTCAGTGCAGTCCGCGCCCATCGGTCCAAGCGCGGCTTGAGCGCCCCAGTTGCTCGCGTTGTATGTATAAGTGAGATGATCGCCGATGTACTCATAAAAAGCGCGCACCTTCTGACAGGGGCTATCCATACCCGTTCCGAGAATCCTGGCAAGATCCACGATTTGGGGGTTCGCTGATTCGATATGCAACTCAGGCCGAACGAACTCATTTGGCAACTCGCCTTTGCAGCCCGACAAGTCATAGTCCAGCTCATTGACCACAAGCCGCGTCTTGATCTTCACAGTCTCGGACGTCCGGGCAGGCTGGTTCGAGAAATCAAATTCGGCGTAATGATTGCCGTATTCATCAACCACGGTCGTGTAGTCTTCAGGCCATACGACAACTGATGTTACCTTCTGATATGGAGGAAAATCGCGTATCAGCGCCACCCACACGTTTTGTTTGTCTGGCTGGCCGGGCCCAGCATTCCGTAAAACCAAGTCTTGCTCCACAATGTATTCCCGCTGACCGACCTTGGTGACGGCTGGCGCGGTCTCGCCCCCGCCCGGCTCCGTTCGCCCGCTCACCGGCTGACAAGCAAGAATGAAGAGCACGACAGTGACAGGGATTAATCCTCGGGAATGCATCTTCACCCTTCCGCGATGTCCATCGGCCGTCAGGTCGCCGATGTCCGAATCTGCACGCACGCCATCCTCAATCCCAGCGGAGCCGAAATGTGGTAACGCAGCTCGCTGAACCAGTGAGATTAGGCAGATGGATCGCTGGGATGATAGCGCACCGGGACATAATCCGCCATCTCACGTTCATACAAGAAGATTATATAGCGGATTCCACCAACGCGAGCAGCGGTCAGCCCTCCCCTTGTTGAAATGACGAACATCCTTGGTTTTCAGGAGAGCCACCGCTCGTGCTTCGACGCGACGCTACCACAGAGGGGTCAGCGGCGAGCGCCGCGAACGTCGATCAACCGCTGCGTGGCTATGCCACCGTCACCACTCTTGTTTGGTTGAGCGTCGGGTCATTAATGCAGGAAAAGGTCGCCGCGGCATCCATCGAACAGCGCAATGCCCCAGTCATGAAGGAATCGGTCACGATCCCGGCTTGGCACGGCTCGAACGCGAGTATCGATTGCGCCGTTCGGCGAGGAAACGCCCCTGGATGATTCGGGTGACTGTCAGGCAGCTGTCAAAACAAGGGCCGTCATATGGTCGAGGGCCCTTTTGCCGCCATATGAGGGGCTTTCCAAGTATCATACCCCTTCATTTAGGTGACCGACCAGGGACTTGCCTGCGCCAGTGACGCAGGCACAGCTGAACCCTTAACCCACTGATAGAGAGCCAGTGACGCAAGCTGTCTATAGTGTCTACACAGTGATACAGAGTCTACCTGGTTACAAATCTAGGGGTAAATTTGTCTACAGCGTCTATACTGTCTAAAGCGTGTTACGGCGGTTGCACCCGGGTTGCACCCGATTCAGGAAAGGCGACTCTGATCGTTATGGCCCTTGATGGCTTAGCAGCTGCGTGCCTGCCGTGCAGATAACAATCAGAACGCGCTTGAGATAACCAAGAGATGGTGCCGGTCCTTGCGGCAGGGTGATTTCGGGGGCACCCCGCCCGAGGTGACCGACCAGGGACTTACACCCCATACCGACTGATTAAGAGTCCCCCGGCTTCGTGTCCGTGCAGTATATGTGGACGTACGTAGCCCATGGTGTTCTAGATATGGGGGTAAGTCCGCGCTGTTTGTCTATTGTTTCCACCCTTTCTACCGTGATCACTGTAAGTTTGCTGTAGTACCTCTACACATTCGAGGAGTCGATACTTCGCGAGCTAGACTATGTTCACATCACCGCACGGGTCAACATCCCGATCTGGCCCAGAGTGATAACCGATTGAACAACCTGCGTTTTAGTGGCAAGTTCTGGGGAGTCTTTTAGACTCTCAGGATCTTTCCTCCAACATCGCAGGTTATGGATTTGGCGCCTCAAACAGAAGCTATAATGAATGTGCTTGAACACTTTGGGTGCTCGCAATCGGCGTGAGTTGGGCTCTTACAGCGACTAGGCGAGGGTTGTGTCTGCTTCTCTCCTTTCCACCAAGTTTTATGTTCCACCCGCACGCCCGAATGGTGTTTCGCGCTCCCGCCTGATCGAGCGGCTGAACAAGGGTCTATCGCATCGCGCCGGGGACAAGTACAAGGAGCCCAGTACGAGCCAGAGTCGGCTATCGGTCTCGGCTTGACCCTTGGAGTGCGATCAGCTTCCGGCTAGTTCACACGAGGCTTCCGGAGGAGATTCTACATGAAACATTCACACTCCTTTTCGCGACGCGACTTCATGAAGGTCACGGGTTTCACCGTGGCGAGCGCAGCCCTCTCATCTTGCAGTTCATTGTTCCCAAAATCCAACGCACAAAGCGGAGAGAATACTCAACTGGTCTATCAGGACTTCAATGACATTTGGTTCCAGCCCATGGCCAGGCAGCTTCTTGAAAAGTTCCACACATCTCACCCAAATATCAACGTTTATTACATCCCTGACCCGGCTAATGTTGTTGATCAGATGATAATCGATATGCAGGCTGGGACAGCGCCAGATGTATTCCAGGGTTGCTGTGTCCATTTTCCATCCTGGGCCCAAAAGGGTTACACACTCGACCTGCGCCCTTATGTCGAAGCCGACCTTGATCAGGAAACGATCGCAGACTGGGATCCTGCACAGTATCGTGCCCTATTCACGCGCGATGGCCAGCAATTTGGGCTTCCGAAGTATCACGGGGCGCTCGCGCTCTATTACAACAAGGACCTTTTTGACAAATACTACGTCGATTACCCGGACGGTTCCTGGAATCATGATGATTATTTACATGCGATGAAATTACTGACCCACGATCGCAATGGTGACGGTAAAACAGATTTGTGGGGCAGCATGGTGAATGTTTATTGGGACCGGATCCAAGTCCACGTGAATGGATGGGGTGGGCATTTTGTAGATCCAGCAGACCCGACCCGCTGCCTGATGAACGAGCCAGAAGCATTGGCAGCCGTAGAATGGCTGCGAGCCCGCATGTGGGACGACCGATGCATGGCAACCCTTACCGACGTCGATCGAATGACTACAAGACAAGCCTTTATTTCAGGAAAAATTGCAATGGTCGAGGATGGGTCGTGGATATTAAAAGATGTTCTCTCCGGCGCTCCCTTCCGCTTCGGTGTTGCGCCATTTCCTTCAGGGCCGGTGCGTAAAACTACTCTGGCAACGACGGATGGATTCGGCATCTACGCCGGCACAAAATATCCCGAAGCAGCCTGGGAACTGATGAAATTCCTTATCAGCAAGGACTATGGTCGGGCGATGGCACGTGCAAATTTCCTCCAGCCGGCCCGTGCTTCCATCTTGGGAGACTGGATCGGCTACATCCAGGAACAGTTCCCTCAGCAGACCAAAGATGTGAACCTGGTCGCGTTCGCCGAGGGACAGCTCAAAGGTTACTCCGTTGTTGCTGAGATATTTGCCAACATGGGCGATGCAACGCGCATCGCCCAGGATGCATGGGACCAAATTCTCACTCTAGGTCAGAAGCCCACTGAGAGCATGCTGGCTGCATCGCAGCAAATTCAAGACGCACAAAAATAGGAAACCGATTGGCGCCAAAGCATCCCTATGCCCATCTACGCACTCGTATATTGATATGGTCATTTGTTCCGACCACCATCATTCTTTTTGCCGTGGCAGTCACGATCTATTTTGCATACCAGCGCGTAACAGCAGATCTTGTCGTTGGCCGGAACCAACAGTTGATCCGCCTTTCAGCCGGGGAACTGTCTGCAGACCTAAACACTTATGTTAATACGCTGACCGCGCTCACGCGCACACCAGATATTTATGCAGATGACCCGGTCAGGCAATCCGCTGCACTCAGCCAGGCTTCGAACCAGCTCTTGATTTTTGATGGGGGTGCGCTTATTTTGGATCGCTTTGGAAAAGTCGTTGCAGTGAATCCCGATCAGCCTGAACTTGTCGGGCAGGATTGGTCGGAGCGCACCTTCTTCCGCCAAATCCTTCGTAATGGAGGACCGGCATTCTCTGACATTATGGCTGCCGATCTGGCAAACCCCATGGTGACCGTAGTAGCCGTCCCCATCCTTAACACTCAAGGAGAATTTCGGGGAACGCTGGTAGGAATGTTTCGATTGGGGGGTCCAAGCGCCAGCGCCTTCTATGGCGGTATCGTGAAGCTACGCCTGGGCGAGAACGGCAGCACCTATCTGGTAGATAGCGCAGGGCGCGTTATCTACCATCCTGATGATAGTGTAATCGGTACCGACCTGCACGCGCAGCCCGTCGTGATGCAGGTTCTGAAAGGACAGGTGGGCTATTTGCGCACCCGCGGACTTGACAACCGCGACATTCTGGCTACTTACGCACCAGTACCAGGCACACCTTGGGGTTTGATCAATGAGGAGGACTGGGCAGGCCTGTTGGCCGCGAGTCAGGGCTATGGGCAGTTCTTATCATTGTTGCTTGTCTTGGGGGTCGTAATCCCGATTGTTCTGGCTCTGCTGGGCGTCAAGCGCATTACCGATCCAATCGCCCAATTCATCTCCGCGGCGAAGGAGATCACCGGGGGGAAGTACGGACAGCAGGTCACGGTGTACACGGGGGACGAATTGGAGGAGCTGGGAAACCAGTTCAACCAGATGTCGGTTCAACTTTCCGAGTCGTATGCGCAGCTTGAGCAGCGTGTCTTGGCGCGTACGCGTGAACTGGCCACATTGAATGCGATCGCCGCGGTCGCCAGTCGTTCCTTGAACCTCGAGGAAATCCTGAACAATGCGCTCGAGAAGATCCTGGAAGTCCTGGGAATGGAACTGGGCGGCGCCTATGCGCTCGACGATGAGGGCAGCACTCTGACGCTCCTCGCACAACACGGCCTGCCTCAGGACTTCATCGATCGAATCAGCCCGCGGCCCCTGAAAGGAAGTGTGGTCGAACCAGCCGCGCTCACCGGACACCCACTTGTTTGGCACATTGAGGATTACCCCGAACTCGCTTTGAAGCCGTTATTGGAGAAACAAGGAATCGACCAAATCATCTGTGTTCCGTTGATGGTGAAGGGCGGATTGGAAGGTGCCTTCATTTTCGGTGCACGCCGGGCGAGACCGATCTCGCGTGAGGAACTATCGCTGCTCGATGCAAGTGGCCAGCAGATCGGGGTTGCCGTGGAAAATGCTCGGCTATACCGGCAGGCAGAAGAGACAGCGGCAATCGCCGAACGGACTCGTCTGGCGCGCGAGCTGCATGATTCCGTGACACAATCCCTCTACAGTGTGACACTCTTTGCGGAGGCCTCGGCCAGACTAATGGCAATGGACGATTACGCCAATGCCGCCGAGCACCTGCGCCAACTGCGCGATACCGCCCAGGAAGCATTACAAGAAATGCGCCTGCTCATCTTCGAACTGCGCCCGTCGGCACTCGAGCATCACGGCCTCGCCACGGCTCTCCAGGCACGCCTGGACGCCGTCGAAAGACGCGGCGGAGTAAAAGGCGAATTGCATGTCTCGGGAGAGGACCAGTTGCAGCCACTGGTGCAGGCTGAACTCTATCATATCGCTCAGGAAGCACTCAACAATACCCTCAAGCATGCGCATGCCCATCGTGTGGATGTATACCTATTATTTTCCGAGACGTCCGTGAGGCTGCAGATTTGCGATGACGGCACAGGCTTCGATGCGGCAAACCTGAACCGAGGCGGGCAGGGCCTGGCAGGCATGCGCGAGAGGGCGCAGCGCATTGGCGGTGATCTATCGGTGGAAAGCACAACGGGCGGAGGGACCACGGTGACCGTTCAAGCCCAGCTGGGATCGCAGGCTGAGAACCAGCTGTTACAAGAAGGAGATCGAACATGACTTCTCCCATTCGCGTTCTCATTTGTGAGGATCACGCCATCGTCCGAAAGGGCATCCGAGCCCTGCTTGCGACTGAGTCTGGCATCAAGATCGTGGGCGAGGCGCAGAACGGTACAGAGGCAGTCACCCAGGCTGCTGCCCTGAAGCCCGACGTTATCTTAATGGATCTGATGATGCCCGAACTGGACGGCATCGAAGCCACGCACCAGATCACCGCGCAACGACCTGATGCGAACATTCTGGTTCTGACCAGCTTTGCCGCCGACGACAAAGTCTTCCCCGCGATCAAGGCCGGCGCCCTCGGCTACCTGTTGAAAGACTCCAGCCCGGACGAACTTGTGCGGGCCATCCACCAGGTTGCCAATGGCGAACCGTCTTTGGAGCCGGCGATCGCACGTAAGCTGTTATCGGAATTGCACCATCCGCCGGAGGCGCCCCTGACGACCGATCCACTTACCGCCCGCGAGCTGGACGTGCTCCGCTCCATTTCCCAGGGGTTGAGCAACCGCGAGATCGGCGACCGGCTCGTGATCACCGAGCGGACCGTATGTACCCACGTTAGCAACATCCTGGGCAAGCTTCACCTGGCCAGCCGCACACAGGCCGCCTTGTACGCACTGAAGGAGGGATTGAGTTCGCTGGATGACGTTACCCTCTCAGGGTAGAGCTAGTCAAATACACGTAGCTGCTATGGTAGGAATGTTGGAGGAGACCGCGCTGGACGCGGTCTTTTCCTATTATGTCAAGATTCGTGTTCCCTCCGATGTCGACCGGGAACCTACGGGCTATCCTAAGGGTGCGCAAGAGAACCATAACTTCTGTTACGAGGATAGGCATGGAACAATCGTTTCGACTTCTTATCGTGGATGACCAGTCCCGGGCACGACAGAGTCTACGTGCATTATTGGTGATCGACTTTCCACAGATGGAATTCTCCGAAGCCTCTGATGGCAAAGAGGCGCTGCGCCAGGTGGAGATTATGCATCCCGACATAGTGGTGCTGGATGTGCTCATGCCCGGGGGCGATGGCATCGAAGCAACGCGCTCCATCAAAGCGCACTACCCGCTCACCAAAGTCATTCTCTATTCTATTTACGCTGAGTATCAATCTGAAGCACTGGCGGCAGGAGCCGATGCGTTCATCGTCAAAGGGGAACCATCCGGAACCCTGGTTACAACCATTGCGGACCTGGTCAAGGCCAAGCCAGCGTCGAGCCGGATACGAAGGGGAGAGTAAAGATCCCAAGGAGGAGGCATGGACGAAGAGAGCGCCTATATCATCCGGGCACAACAAGGAAGTGACGATGCCTTCACTAAGCTAGTGGAGGCGTATCAGAGGCCTGTGTACAGCCTGTGCTATCGCATGCTGGGCGAGCGCGAGGCTGCCGAGGACGCCGCACAGGAGACTTTCCTGCAGGCCTATCAGTATGTGCATCGCTATGACGGGAGGCGCCCTTTTGCGACCTGGCTCCTATCCATTGCCGCACATTATTGCATTGACCGCCTGCGGCGCCGCAAGTATTCCATCACCGCTGTTGACCAGGGACGAGAAACAGGCTGCCTTGAACTGGCCGCTGCTGACGCGCCCAACCCTGAATCGGAGACGATGCTGACCGAGCAGCGCGGGCGAATCCACGCTTTGCTCCAGAGCCTCAATGCGGTGGATCGGGCGGTCATTGTAATGCGCTACTGGCATGAATGCCCCGAGACTGAGATCGCCGACTCGCTAGATCTCACAGTCAGCGCCGTCAAGTCGAGGCTATTCCGGGCGCGGCGTGAACTGGCTGGCCTGTGGCATGCAGAGAGCACTGCCGGCCCCGGCGTATTCGGTCCTGCGGCTTCCCTCCATCAGGCGGCAGTCAGCACCTCCTGAGCCAGATGATGTCGCATTCGGAGTCGAGAAACCCCATGGAAATCCCACGCCACTGCAGAATGAAAGCCCAGCGCTAAGGCCTGGAAGGTTCGATTTGCCCGAGCTGCGGACGCGTTGCAGGGGTTGCTCAACAAAGTGCGTGATCTAGGAATGCCATTGGTCTCGGTCATTCAAGTCCAATTCAATGAAACTCATCTCTATCGTTCACAAAAGGAGACAAACATGAACACAATCAATAGGACCACCGAAAAGGAAGATGTGAAGATAAGTGTGCAGATGAAGCTTTCAGCATTATGGGTAGCCCTGATGCTATTGTACATATATGCTGACATATTTTCACTATTTAGGCCAGGTCAGCTAGAGGAAATGATATCTGGACGAATGGGTCCTTTTCCAGTGACCCAAGGTTCGTTGTTAGCAGCCTCAATATTGATGATCATTCCCGCGGTCATGGTTTTTCTATCCCTAATACTGAAACCTAAAGTAGATCGCTGGGCAAACATCATCTTAGGTGTACTGTATACGTTTGTCAATATTAGTAATCAGATTGGGGAGCCCTGGATGTACTATATAGCCTATGGTGTTGTAGAACTCGCGCTTAGCTTACTCATTGTTTGGCATGCTTGGAAGTGGACTAACCCTGAAGGGTAGCCCGGCAGATGCACCAGATTTCAAACAGGTAAACTCATCCATATCGTATAGAAAAAGGAGAAAAAAATGAATACATACAGAAAGAATGCAGTAATGGCAGGCGTCCTCTATTTTCTGGGGACGGTCTTTGGGGTTTTGAGCGCAGTCATTGGCGGCGAAGTGCTTTCCTCGCTAACCGCCGACAAACCGCTTGTCGGTGTGGATATACTGAGCCTCGTTGTCGCCAATTCGTCCCAGATTACCATGGGTGCATTTTTTTACCTCATGATGGGGATTTCGCTGAT